>JBGCDX010000074.1:0-43700 GCA_045105815.1 Gammaproteobacteria bacterium | reverse complement strand
AGCACCCCCAACAGAGTACGCCGCCTATTTCAGTATTAGGAAAAACATAATCTTGCATAGGTAAGTGATGTGCTTCGGCTTCTGGAAAGTTTGACTTGAATGATTGAACCATCAAGTCTGAGCTATCCACTCCTATGATGTTCATCTCCATTTGTTCCAATGTCCTTGCTAGGGGTAACCCTGTTCCACAACCCATATCAAATATTTTTGACCCAGGGCTTAAACCCTTAAACGCAAACTTAACAGAATGAACATCCGTTTCATTGTTCCTTGAGGAAAGATACCAATCAAATATTTGATCATACTTATGCACAATAACTTATTTTATACTATGTCCGCTTTCGGCCAATAGCGGACATTAATACTCTGTTGCGATGTAAGTCCTTCCTTCTCTCGGAGGCGTATCAAGAGGTTCTGAATTTCTAAAGGTGACTGGTATGGTCTTACACCCATGTAGAATTGAATTTTTACGGTATGCAATAGCTCGAATATTGCAGTCTTTATAATCTTTTTCAAATATAGAGAAATGTAAGTGAGGGTCAAGCGCATAACCAGATTGACCACTCTTTCCAATTACCTGGCCTTGCTTAACATTGTCCCCAATTTCAACGAAGCTTCCAAAGCTAGTTAAATGCACATAGGCAGAAACTCTTCCATCATCATGTTCAATTGCAATGAAGTTTTGTTTAGTTACATCATTTGTGTTGTCAGCCCAAAGCTCTTCTATGTTAATCACAACCCCATCTGCTACTGATACAATTTCATCACCAATTGGCATCGAAAAATCATAGGCAAATTGTATGTCGCCATACGAGCCTCCTTTCATGGTTGCCGCTGGTTGGTGAGTTAGCATTCCACAATTACCTTGGCCTATTACATATTCTTTTCCAACCGGATAAGGAAGAATATATTTTGATTCAGCAGCTGGCGTGTATTCAGATAGCGAGCATCCAGTAACGTGGCCAATACGCACATCATCTACTTCCGATATATCAGTAGTTTTTGGTGTACTGCTACAAGCAGATATTGAAATTAAAAATGCTATTAAAAATAACTTAATCATATCTGTCTTAAATGTCCACTTTGGGTCGTAAGCAGACATTAAACTATGATTTATTTGTGATTCCAACCAGATTTACCCTTAAATAATATTAATTATGTCCGCTTTCGGCCAATAGCGGACATTAACTTCTCCGAATTTTGCCAAGTAACACATATACTATAAAGGTAAAGGCAAGTATAAATAATACAATTATAGACACACCTAGTGGATCTAATACATAGTATGTATCGTGATAGTGATTGCAGTAAAAATTACGAATCTCACCGCCAATTTCATCACAATTCTTTAGTTCTATAAGATGTTTAGCTATGTACGCACACACGAAAGCTATAAGCAAAGATATTGTTAAATCAATATATCTAAGCTTTTTAAACATTAGGCTAGAGAAACAATGAATGTCCGCTTTGGGTCGTAAGCAGACATTAAAAAAATCATACCTGTTCTCATCACTCACCAATAAAACTACAACAATAATCTGCAATTACAGAAACTTTCAACTGAAATTTAGAATTTGCAGGCACCTCAAAACTCTCACCACCCTTGATGTTTAGCCACTCGCAGCCAGGCAATCGTACTTCTAAACTTCCTGACATAATCTCCATGAGTTCTTTGTCATCGGTATTAAACTCATACTCACCAGGAAGCATTATTCCCAACGTTTTCTTAGTACCATCCTGGAACACTACTGACCGGCTAGTTACGTTTCCATCAAAGTAAACATTCGCTTGCTTTACTACAGACACATTTTCAAATTGAGACATACATCATACTTCCTTGGTAATTGTAATTACTCTGTTATTTGGAATTAGCTAACAGGGCTGATCTTTTTGCGACCATAGAATTAATCAAATTTGAAAACCGCGAAAGCAATTCTTGTATTAATTCTTCATCAAATTTCAAGTTACTCATTGCCACTTTCATGCAATATAGCCATTGCTGCTGGTGTTGCACATTCAAATCAACATGCCTATGACGCAGCTCTAACCAAGTTGAGTTTGTATACTCAGCATTGAATATTTCAGGTCCACCCGACCAATGAGAAAGAAATCTATACATGACCTTTTTAGACATAAACAAGTTTTTAGTGTGAATATTGCGCAGCTCCTTCGCCTTAGGGTCACGATCCATCACATCATAAAACTCATTTGCCAGATTATTAACAACAGACAGACTCCCTATCTTTTCAAACAAATTAGATGCTTCCATTATTAACTACAATACTGGCTATCACATAGATAGACGTGCGTGATAAGTGGGTACTCCCTGTCTTCTAGCACCTTACAGCCATCAATTTGCACATATAGCTTTTGCTTACTGGTCTTAGCAACTAGCAATAGTTGAAACATAACATTACTTAACTGATCTGAGGCATCCAACAAGTAGTAACCTTGGTTCTTACATCCTTCAGCCTCTAGCATATCATCCAGTGCCACACGCATATAATCACCCCCTGAAGTCAAACCACTAACCTTAGTCACCTTCGTGAAAGACTCTGCTTGCAACGTAGTTGTTACAAATATTAATACAATCAAAATTAAATATTTCATAAACACCCTCAAATCAAAAAATGTATAACGATCCATTATTAAGATTATTTTTTAAGGTCTTCCCTAACAAGTGCGTCAAGAGCCTTCTTCATTTCATCTAGCTGTTTCGCAACCGCTACATTCTTAAACCATTTGCGCAATGGTTGCGCGGGCTGCCCAGCATACATGCCAGACTCACTCACATCCTGACTTACCCCTGCACGCTGAACAAGAAACACATCATCTGTAATATTTAGATGATCCAAAATTCCAGTTTGCCCACTGCATCTAATCCTTTTGCCGATGACAGTTGAACCCGCCACAGCACATTGCGCAGTAATCAAACCATCTTCACCAACCTGCACGTTGTGTGCAATATGCACTTGATTATCAAACTTACAACCATCTGCTATATGAGTATTTTTAAAGGTTGCACGATCAATCGTTGCATTGGCTCCAATCACTACATCATTACCTATAACCACATTACCTAGCTGTGGCACACGATAGCTTTTTTGGTTTTCGTCTTGCGCAAAACCAAACCCTTCCATTCCAATTACCGCGCCTGATTTAATAATACAGCGATCACCAACCACGCATTCATTCGCTATCGTTGCATTGGCATGGATTGTGGTATTTGATCCAATTTGCACATTTTCTTCCAGCACTGCATTTGCCATAACATTACTGTTTGCACCAATATTTACATTTTTTGAAATCACTGCATTTGGTCCGATACTTACATTATCCTGAAGCACCACAGTTTCATGGATAACAGCTGAGGGATGTATTTTTGGCCAACCGTTAGCTCGAAGGTCACGATCCACATAGGCCTGTCGCAATAATGCTTGCGCAAGTTTTGCATTTTTACTTACAAGAAGGCTTGAATCAGGCATACCTTTAAAATTATCAACGAGTTTTTCATTAGTTATAATCGCTGAAGGACGCTTATTCAGAACATCTTGCACATAATCTTCACTTTCAACAAAGACTAGATCACCATCACCGCACTCATTTATATCTGGCATACCGCTAATTAAGTTATCCGGGCCTTCTTGACGAATAAACAGCCCCCACTCCGAAAACTCATTTACGATTTCTGAAACTTTTTTATGCATAGCTAGCGTCCAAGATATTAATGTTATGTATTGAGCATTATTCTAAAACAAATTGCTTTTCCACATGGCAAAAAAAAAGCGCTCAAATGAGCGCTTTTTACATGAAAGTGAATTAATTTCATTAGCCAGGCGAGAAAGATGACCCACAACCACAGGTTGTTTGCGCATTTGGATTACGAATCACAAATTGAGCGCCTTCTAAACCTTCTGAATAATCAATTTCCGCACCCATTAAATACTGAAAGCTCATTGGGTCTACTAGAAGTGTCACTCCAGAATTCACTACAGATGTATCGCCATCTTGTAGGGTTTCATCGAAGGTAAATCCATATTGAAATCCCGAACAGCCTCCTCCGCTTACAAAAACACGTAACTTGAGGTTATCGTTCTTTTCTTCGTCAATCAGTTGCTGAACTTTATTCGCTGCGGCATCGGTAAATACAAGCGATGCTGGCGGTGCGGATGGCGCGGTTGTTTGCGCAGTTTCAGTTGCGGACATGGTTACTCCAATAAGATATGTTAGAACTTGCTAATACACTAACATTACCTTAGTAATTTAGTCAACTATTCCAAAGTGGCTGTTTTAGGTCAGATATTAAGCTTTTCCTAGCTGTTCACGCGGGCTTTGCTGATGAATTAGGTTGCCGTTCACCTCTGCTCCCGTGGTCATTTCCAATAAATTATAATAAACACTACCGTTTATTTTGGCAGTGGCTGCAAGTTCAATTGTCCCGGTTGCGTAGACGTCACCATTTACTGTGCCATATACGATTACAGTTGGCCCTCTAATCTCACCTTTAACCAAGCCTGTTTCACTTACCACCACAAATCCTTTTTCTACTTCTTCCGCCATTAGGTTACCTTCAACCTCACCCTCAATATGTACACCACCCGTATAAAGAATATCGCCCACAATTCTTGAGTGCTTACCTATCAAGGTGTCCACACGCATGGTTTTAATTTTTTTCTTAAATGCCATATAAACCTGCTTTAACTTTTACTGAAAATTTCATCCCAATTGTAGCTCACAGCAATGGGCTGCTTACTATTTTGATCACGTCTTACTTCCAGGTGCACCATTGATGGTTCAAATTCATCGGGCAATGAAAAGCTGCCAGAGATTTTCTGAAAATACTTAAAAGAAAACGTTAACGAGGTTTCTGACACTTCACTTGCATCTTCAAACACCAAGCGTTTTAAAATATCCTGTTCTTCTCCATCTACACTCAAGCCAATAACACCCGAAACTTTTTTTTCATTCTTTTTGGGTACCCCTGTTAACACCAGCTCATAAATAAATTTATTGGTGACTAAGTCTTTGTGCAAATCGAAGGCTTTAACATGCACCAGCGTATTATCAGCATTAGCTGTATAAAGCGTATTATAAAAATGTAACTCTTGATTTAACTCTAACAATGCAAGATCTTTATCTTGTAGAGTTTTTTTCATTTCCTCAACCGCTGCAAGCTCGACCTTGGTTGAACGTTGCACATATGCTAAGTCGTGCTCTAACTCACGAATTGTTTTCTGTAGGTACTTTATCTTTTCATCACTATTCGCAAACTCTAACTCAGGATTACTTTGGGATGATATAAAAGGAATATTTAATCCATTCCCACCAATCCAATACGCTGCATACAGCGACATTAAAAAGAACCCGGCAGTAATTCCAAACGAAAGTAAATATGAGCCAGTTTGACGTGTGCCAGCTTGATACAAGCTAGCTTGCTGACTTTTTCGTTGTGAAGAATTATGAATGCCCATGTGTCTGACGAACCATTACAGCCTTATGGGAAAAGACCTGGTTGTAACAAACCAGTAGTTTCTTCGATATTAAACATTAAATTCATGTTTTGAATGGCTTGCCCTGCAGCACCCTTTACTAAATTATCAATTACTGACAAGACTACTACGGTTTCACCATTATAAGGTCGCGTAACTGACAACATACACTGATTAGAGGCACGAACATGTTTAGTTTCTGGAAAAATACCTTCATCTAACACTTGTACAAATGGTTCGTCTTTGTAGTGTTGCTTATACAGACCAATCAAGTCACCGGATATCTCTGAATTTGTCATGTATAACGATGCAAAAATACCACGCACCATTGGCACCAAATGTGGCGTAAAAACTAAATTTACATCCTGTGTATTAACAAACTCTAGCTCTTGCTTAATTTCGGGCCAATGACGATGAGCATTTACATTGTAGGCTTTAAAATTTTCACCCGCTTCACTAAACAAGGTTGGCACACTTGCACCACGCCCTGCACCACTTACTCCAGATTTAGTATCAGCGATAAGTTGTACATCCTTCACCGCACCTACATTAAGTAACGGAGAAAAACCTAAAATAACCGCCGTAGGATAACAACCTGGGTTAGCAATCAGTTGCGCTTTTTTTATATCTTCTCGATGCAACTCAGGCAAACCATAAACAGCAGCCTGCAATACATCGGGGCATGCATGCGTTTCTTTATACCAATGCTCCCAAATCGCAACATCTTTAATTCGAAAATCTGCTGCGAGATCGATTACCTTAACCCCAGCTTTCAACAACTCAGGAACCATTTTCATCGCAGTGCCATTGGGAGCCGCAAAAAATACGCAATCACATTCCTTCAATGCTGCTACATCGGGCTTAGTAAACGTCAAATCAAAACTGGGTAGTAAACTTGGGTACTGACTAGATACCTTATTGCCTGCTTCAGCACGAGAAGTAACAACTTTCACTTCAACATTAGGATGCAAAGCAAGAATGCGTAATAGCTCGACACCTGTATACCCTGTACCTCCAACTATTCCAACTGAAATCATATGTTTTACTTCCTAGTACTTCTTCTAATAGGTGATATTTGGTGCTATTTTTTAGGCTCTAAGATGAGCGCTTATTGCGATCATAGGTGCATCATACAAGATTAATATGTTTCTCCAAAAGCAAAACGCGACTGCGCTTACAAAATACTTCCATACCTAACGAAATAGCTTCTTATGGCATAATCCAACTCATGGGAGAATCATCGATTAGAAAATTAGTAAGAAGATCACTTGAAAACTTACGGCTACGTACCTCAAGACCCGATGCACTCATTCAGCTCGCAATTTTGGGAGCGATTACTGGGCTGCTAACAGGGCTGGTGATTGTGTCTTTCCGCTTACTTATCGAAACTGCACAGTCCTCATTTTTACCATTTGGCAATCCTGAAAACTACGAAGGCTTACCCTTACACCTACGTATACTATTGCCCATATCGGGGGCAGCTCTAATTGCCATCCTCTATAAAATACTGGCGAGAAAAGACACTAGTGTAGGGGTCTCACATGTAATGGAGAGACTTTCCTATCATCAAGGCTATCTAGGGATTCGAAGCTTATTAGTACAATATTTAGGTGGGGCACTTGCGATTATTTCAGGTCAATCCTTAGGCCGGGAAGGACCCGCCATTCACCTTGGCGCTGCAACCAGTAGTTTAGTAGGCCAAAAACTTGGCTTACCCAACAATACAATACGTACTTTAGTGGCCTGTGGAACCGCCGCCGCGATCGGTGCATCATTCAACACACCTCTCGCAGGGGTCATTTTCGCACTTGAAGTAGTAATGATGGAATACACGCTCGCATCGTTCTTACCTGTAATCTTATCCGCGGTGAGCGCAACCGCAGTTACACGTGCAGTGTTTGGTACGGAAATTGTATTTTCAGTGCCCAACTTCCAACTTACCAATTTACTAGAGCTGCCGTACGTAATGTTTCTTGGTGTAGTGACCGGTATCGCGGCATTCGTATTTATATACTTAACAAAACTATCTGCTCAAGCAGGGAAAAATTTACCACGTTGGCTTAAATTCACATTAGCCGGAAGCATTACCGGCCTGCTCGCAATTGTCGCACCACAAATCATGGGCATAGGGTATGACACGGTCAACTACACCTTAGTAAATAATATTGGCATATCTTTATTGTTCATCATCTTTGCAGCAAAGCTTATTGCGACCGCCTGTAGTGTCGGCTTAGGTTTGCCTGCTGGCCTGATTGGACCTACCTTTGTAATTGGCGCAAGTTTAGGTGGAATAATGGGCATACTCGCACAACCTATATTTCCTGAACTATCTTCTTCCCCAGGCATGTATGCATTAATTGGCATGGCAGCAATGATGGGAGCAACATTACAAGCACCACTTGCAGCCTTGACTGCAGTATTTGAGCTTACCAGTAACCCAAACATTATATTACCCGGTATGCTGGCAATCGTTACTGCTCAACTTACTGCAAGCCAGTTATTTGGACAGCGATCAATTTACAGAATGTTGATGCAACTAAAAGGCTTAGATTATAGACATGAACCCATGTTGCAAGCTTTGCGGCGTATAGGTGTGGCCAATGTAATGAATCGAAACATTCATCGCAGTATTAACATTGTTAGCTACACACAAGCAGAAGAATTAGTAGCACAAAATAAAGAATGGATTGTAATTGAAGATGAAAAACCAATCGCAATATTACCTACCACTGATTTAAGCAACTATCTGCAAGATGACGAAACAGAAGCAAGCAATGAAATTGACTTAATGAATATACCCGCGAAACGACTACAAGTTAGCTGTATAGACTTACGTGCAACGGTGGACTCAGCACGCGAACACTTCATTGAAGAAGGTGTTGAAGCACTTTGCATCAGCAGCAATATTGGATCTGATATAATGCGCGTTTACGGCATCTTAACCAAAGAAAAATTCAAAAGCTCTTACGACTTATAAGAGAAACAAGAGAACTTGCAATGCTATTAAGCTACTTCCCCTGGATTAAAGCCTTTCATATTATTTTTGTGGTTACATGGTTTGCAGGTTTGTTTTATTTACCACGCATTTTTGTCCACCACGCGATGACAGAAGACCAAGCTACCAAGGATCGTTTCAAAATCATGGAACGAAAACTATATCGCTTCACTACACCCAGCATGGCGTTAACCATTATTTTTGGTGCCCTATTAATTGCTGCAAACTGGAGCGCGTACGCATCTGCGGGTTGGCTATATGTTAAATTATTATTGATCGCACTCTTAATAATGTATCATTTATGGTGTGGGAGAATAGTAAACACCTTTGCAAACGACACAAATACTAAATCACATGTTTGGTATCGTTGGTTTAACGAAGCACCGGTAATTGCACTTTTTGCAATCGTGATATTGGTTGTGGTCAAACCTTTTTAAATTTTATTTGCACTTGTTGTAATACATATAGCAACAACATCCAAAACAAAACGGTTAGCAAGAGCAATTGATATGCAATCGGCCCAAATAAAGCCGGTGCTTTCATCATCGTACTCATTAACGATTCCTCATAATAAAAGAACCATTGATGGTTATTAGGAAAAACTAATTCATGCCCAAGATAAAATATTTTTGTAGGCCCGACCACAAACACGGCAACTGATAAAAGCAACACCATCCCCACCCCACCATATAAGTGGCGTTTAAATTTGGAGATCGTTATGTTTTTGGCACACATAAACACAAAAATTATCATCGCTACAGCAAACCCTAAAATTCCAATATATTTGAACTTGTTTACTAAATTAGCCACATCTTGTAAATGCACCACTTCGGCATTAGTTAATAGTGTTTGTGTTTTATTATTCTTTAAATCTATGTAGCGCAGCTGTTCCAATCCATCACCACCATGTTGAATGGCATTAACTATTCCTGAAAACAACCCAATATGTTGTTGTTTACCAGCATTCTCAAAGCCGCTCTTATACTTGTTATTAGGTGCGTACTTCATTATCGCTTGATCCAGATCCAACATTCCATACCAAGTGGAATACATAAAGTTTGAATTCGCACTGATTTGCCAAGCCATAAAAAAGCTCGTTAAAAATAACCCACTAGATAGTAGAAAATTAGGCAATACTTTTTTGGCAACGCTCATCTTAGTTAAATGTCATTTAAGTCTATCGTCCAATTATCCAGAATAAGAGACCATGTGATTGTCCCATTTTGACGAATCGAAATTATAAATTGTTTTTAAAGTATTATTGGACATATCTTTTGGTGCAGCCTTTAAGTGAGCACGTACAATAGAACCACTACCATCGCTCACAAAAAAAGTGCGTGGCTTATTCAGCTCTCGGCTAACACCACACGCATCTAGTTGTTCATGGGCACCAATGTAATCTCCATCAGAGGACCAGTAGGTCACCATTCCACCACGCGGTGAGCTAACCACAAACTCTGCACCATCAACACTGAATGCAACACTGCCACAATAGTTTTGTAAACGTGACTGAATGTGTTCTGGAGCCATTAAAAACTGTATTGATTGCTCTGCTTTTTGTATCGCAATTAGTGGAGGCTGTAAAAAAGGTTTACCTTGAAACTGCATGGCAATTGCCACTCGATCATCTGTAGATATATCAATATGTCGAATACTCAGTTGATGCCATTCATTTTCGGGCTCATGTTTATGCAATAAAAGACCACTTTCAGACGACACATACGCAAGATTAGGACGCATCGTCTCGAGGTTTGACTTTACCCTGGGAAGATCTGGGTGAGTACGAATTCCACCATTAGCCACTACGAGCGTTTTATCATCACTTAGCATCTTAAAGTCGTGAGGACCAATACCATGACTTTTGAATTCTCCACTGCGAGTATAGTTATTGCACACATCATAGGTTCCAATCACACCATCACCTGTTTGATATGCATTTTCACTACACAATAGTCTCGTACCATTATTAGTGAACAATCCATGCCCATAGAAATGTCTACCGTTCTTGGCATAAATCTTATCGATCACTTCTTTAGTGACAAGATCAATAATCCAAACAAAGTTTCCAGGTCGACGTGCAAAAACTGCAGCTACAGGTTCAGTAGGATGTAATGCTATGTCGTGACCTCTTGCAGGTATCGGTATATTTAATGCCAAACGACCATCGCTATCAATCATGCTAAAGAAATGCTCACCCTCTTGATTAGTACGACAACTAAGAAGATTTTGACTTTTATTTGTAGCAAACACAGCATTAGGTCCAAGCAACATAATACTTGCACTTGCTTGAATGAATTGTCGTCGACTAATCTCCATCAAGACTATTAAATCCTACTGAGAGTTCCAACTTGCTTGCCATATCTCGCGTAATTAAATTCTTAATATCCGACACTTGAGCACGTAACGCCTCAACTCGCCCACGTTGTTCAATATTTTTTACAGCTTCCGCAAGAGGTATTTCTATTTTTTCTAAAAATAAGAACGCATCCTGAAATGAAGCTTCAATCTCACGTTGCAATGGGTCATCAACAAGTTCTGAGTAAAACACACACCGATATAGCTCATGACTTGCACTCAAATTTGCATGTATTGCCTGCAGTGCACTTTCGCTGCGCCAAGCTTCGGCTGATTTACTACGCGCTTTTTCTATATTATCTCCAAGTGGCAGCCCAATTTTCTGCTTGATCACTAATTCTAATTGAGTAAAAAGTGAATTAAGAATTTGACTAGCCAGTTCTGCTTCGTTCTTAAAAATTAAGTTTTTGGCATTAGGATTAGAAAAATATTGAAGATAAGGGTCATTTCCCGCAACCCAATCCTCTACAATCCCTTTAGACATATTAGTTAAATTATTAGTAATTGCTCTGATAAGAATACAATCTTTATTGTTTAAATCGTCACCACTATATAACAAGCGCTCAAGGACACTAAAGCCTTGCAAAGCAACACTTTTTTGAGTCAAGTCAAAATCATCTTCGACCAATTTTACATCTTGCATTAATTTATTAAGCTGTTTGCCAACAACGCCTCTCTTATCAGGCCAAAACGCGAAACGATGTTCACGAGATAAGAACTGCACTGGACCAAAGCGTATGTGTTGAGCTCCTTGCCAGGCAATAAATGCAGTTTTACTTTTTTCTTGCAGGCTATCTTTATCACAACGCTGTTGCACAGACTTGTCTAATGCTGATGTTTGTTCGAGCAGTTCTTGATAAACAGGCAAAATATGTTTATCTGCAATATTTTGAAAATCATAAGCTTGCGTATGACCACTCAGCAGCAGCAAAAAAGCACATATCGTTATTTTTAACATTAAAGACTCTCTATAAACTTTAGTAACTGATCACGTGAATTTCGATCCAGATCAATCACTGCATCACGTTGCGACTGAGCTTCACCACCGTGCCAAAGAATAGCCTCAAGCAAACTCCGTGCACGCCCGTCATGCAAATAATGACTGTACCCACTCACCATCTTAGTCAAACCAATTCCCCATAGTGGCGCCGTCCGCCACTCACTGCCCGTGGCATTTCCTTCCGGCCTATTATCTGCAAGACCTTCTCCCATATCATGCAGCAACAGATCAGTATAAGGTGCAATTTTTTTAGCATGATTAAACTTTGCGGGCGCATGACTGCCAGTCACATAATATGGTGTATGGCATTTTTGACACCCAAGCTGATTAAATACTTTTTTACCTTTTTGAACACTTGGGTCATCCGCATGACGTTGTGGTGGCACTGAAATATAATTAACATATAAGTTAACCAAATCTACAATCTGCTGATCAGCCTCAAGATTATCATACTGCACGCTGTTTCCATTAGGTGCAGCTAAACATCGTTCTTGTTGCAAAGTACAATCACCTGCAGCACTTCTAAACAAAGGCACAGACAATCCAAGATCAATAGAAAATGCAGATTGCACTTGTTCATTAATGCTAGGCATACCCGCTTTGTATCCAAAGCGACCTAATGCTGTTTTCGAATACTCACCACTCCAGACAATATTTGCTCGACCGGAAATACCATCATTATCTTCATCCAAAGGGTCTTCTTGTTTATAGACATCTTGCTCATCTATTGCTTCAAGCAACCCTAAACCAATTACTTGTGGTGGAACTCGAGGGGAAATCCTCATGTCATGATGCATAGAACCATAAGCTAACTCTGTTGTGGTATAAACCGGTTTTCGTAAGCTTATAGACGTTCCATCTGCAAACGATACAGGTATATCTTCATACTCAACATTGAGTTTATATTCAGCCAGATGTCCTGGTACTGCAAAACTTTGTAGCTGTATCCCATAACTAGGTTCAGGTACATTATTAATTTTAAACTCAGAAAGTTGTTGCTGTTGTTGCTTATTCTGCGCAGGAATATCTACACGCAAAAGCAATAACCCAACATCGTCACCAGAAGTCGCTGGGGCATGACCTCGTGCATTACCAGTGTGGCATTCCATACAGGACCGTGCGTTATACAATGGTCCTAATCCGTCTGCGGCTTGGGTTGAAGCAGGTGCGGTTACCCACAAGCGACGAAACAAACCTCGTCCCACGTTAAAATTAAGCCTTACCTCACCAGGCAGATTACTTATAGGGTAAGTAAATGCATTCTTATCTACAACATGTGTAGACGCTAAAGCTTGATTAGTTGAACAAGCCAGACCCATAAATATCAAAATTAGCGAAACCGCATTCGCTAGATATTTTTTTATCATTACCACCGTAACCGCTCAATCTTCCAACAAATGCTCGTAGCGCTTATCAGTTAATGTTTTCAAAAACGCAATCAACGCATTAATACGCCTATCATCTAAAGCTGGGCCTGTCTCAAGATCCTTTAATGAAATATTTTCTGATACTTCTGGCAACCGCCATGCCTCAGATGTCTCAGGATTGATCTGGCGCTTTTTACTTTTACTGTTGTACTTATTATAAAATAAAACAACGGTGCGTAATTCTTCAAACACTCCGTTGTGCATATAAGGGGCTGTCACAGCAACATTACGCAGTGTAAGAACTTTAAACTTACCTTTTTGCTGCTCATCATGAACAAACTCGTTATCCAACAACCCTTGATCAATATAACCTGGTGCAGACCCGTTTACCTTACGCACTTTAGTATTTATTGGCACACCAATATTATGATATTGGTAATTGGCAAAGGTTTCTCCCGCCTGAGCAGGAGCCGGCTTTAACTGGTGGCATATATTGCAATTAGTAAATTGTTGCGAGAAAAACAAAGTCATACCCAACTCTTCGGCTTCCGTCATTTCATATTCACCGCGTAAGTGCCTATCATACTTAGAATCAAACGGCGCAAACTCATCAGTTTTTTCAAATGCAGCAACACTTTCACCCAAAGCTTGTATAGCGTCATCTGTATTATCTAAAACACTATTTCCAAAAAGCTGTTTAAAGCCCGTAATGTAAGCTTCATTCTCCTTTATGCGTTCGACGATGCTTGCCTTACTTGGCATGCCCATTTCTGATGTAGACAGTATTGGCTGTATTGCTTGATCTGCTAAATCTTTTGCTCGCCCATCGAAGAACTGCCCGCCCACATAGCGCCCCTCTTGATCAAGCATAAAGTCTGGAGTAAACACAGAATAGCTAAGTGTCGGAGTATTCCGGTCCCGCAATGAAGTGCCATCGTCACCAAGTGATACCGCGCGACCACTTGCATTATGCCTGGGATCTATAAAAGCATGTTGAGGCGAGTGGCAGGTGGCACATGACTGAGTACGATTTTTAGATAAGTTGTTATCGAAAAACAAAACACTACCGAGTTGTTCTATTGATTTATATTGTGATTTAAATTGCGAATTATTTTGTGAACTATCTTCGGACCTCTTAACTCCTTCAGCACTGCATGCGATAACAAGGCTCATCAAAACTATACTGATTAAAAATCTAAAATAATTCATAACTTAGTTTTAGCTTTCAAAACTTACGCAGTCTCGATCTCTTTAAGTTAGGCAAGGAAATTTGCAAAGGACAAATCTCGTCATCATTTATATGGTTTAATTTACTATTTCAGGTGCATCAAGGCTATCCGAGCCCTCGAATGCAATGGATTCTAAATTCATAACCGATACTGCTTTTTCTATAAAGCTAGTTTGTGCAACTAAAGCATCAACCGCAGCCCTAATTTTTGCATTACCTGATTCATTATCTTCAGCCAGCATCTGATCATATGCTTCACCAGCCTCAGCGGTATCGACTAAAATCTGCATTTTGGCAATGCTTGCATCGATATGCTCACGCAGATTTTTATCTGCATCTACATCTTTAGCTACAACTAAATCTGAAAGACTCGGGCCTTTAACCTCAGAACCATCAATGCGAATATATGTACCTGTATAAACATTACGAATACCCACTACATCATAGTAATGAGAGTAATGCGTATTATCGCTAAAGCAGTCATGCTCTTCTTCGGGATCGTGCAACATCAAACCAAGCTTCATACGCTCACCGGCTAACTCACCATAGGACAAGCTACCCATGCCTGTGAATATAGTCGCAATATTTTTGTTTAAATTTCCAGACACAATGGCGACACGTGCATCACCATCTTCAGACCACTGATTCACCATCCATTTAAGGTCGTCAATCAACAATTCAGTTACCGCTTTTAAATAATCTGCGCGACGATCACAATATCCCCCGCTACAATCCTCATGATCATAATCACTAGCCGGTCTTTGACCTGCTCCTGCATTGGTACCATTTAAATCTTGACCCCAAAGTAAAAACTCGATCGCGTGATAACCGGTTGCAACGTTTGCTTCAACATCATCTATTTCATGCAAAGTGTCTGTTAGTAGTTGCTTAGTAATTTTACTTGCATCTATTTCAGTACCACCAACCGCAAGCTTTTTATTTGCAACTATATTTGCGGTATAAAATGGGTTTTCTTCAGAATCCACACCATAACTTGAAGCTGTATAATCAATTAAGCCTTCATCTAATGGCCATGAATTCACTTTCCCTTCCCAGGCATCTACAATTGCATTTCCAAAGCGATATGCTTCGGTTTGCATATACGGCACCCTTGCCGCAACCCATGCCGCTTTACTCGCAGCTAAGTTTTCTTCTGTAGGTTCTGCGAGAAAAATATCAATTTTTTGTTCAAGTGTTTCAGCTGTTAGCAATGCATCGTCATACTTGACATGTGCCATATCTGCGTAATGCTTCAACACTGATTCGGGTGTCGCTGCATGCACCGATTGACTCATCACCAAATAAACTGCCAGAAATGCTGTCAGAAAAACTGAAAAAGTGATTGTCGACTTCGAATTGATAATACTTTTAAACATTATGTGGCTCCATAAAGTGCACTAGTTCTGTCAAATAGTTAGTGATGCACTAAGTAAATTGTCTATTCATTCTAATAATAGCCATTCCTAGAACCCTAAGCCTTACCCTCAAATAGATATATAAATGCGAATCATTCTCATTAGTATTAGCGTATACGTTAATTACTGGCAATAATGTAATCCACACCTCAGTGGCACTGCCAATTACCAAATTTCAAGGGAGAAAAAAATGGTATGCAATGAAGTAAAATCAAGGGTCGTGCTTTTATTAGCCACCTTCGCGCTAATGATGCCAGCTCATGCAGAACAAATATCAGTAGATAAAGAAGAGTATGAAAACCTTAAAAAAGCGGTTGAGTATTTAATGACTCAACAGAAAGAAGCCATGGAAAAAGCCACGCGAGCTGAAGAGAAAGCAGATGAGGCTACCGAGATTGCAAACGCTACAGCAGATGTTATTGAAGACAGCCCACTTGATGCCTTTGAAGGCATTTCATTAGGTGGATACGGTGAAGTGCACTACAACAACCTTAGCGCTGATGATAGTGAGCGTGATTTAGAAGAAGTCGATCTTCATCGATTTGTGCTCTTTATTGGTAAAGAATTTAATGATGATTTGCGATTTGTTTCCGAATTTGAAATTGAACATGGAGGCGTAGAATCGGATGGTGATCCACTTGGTGGTGAGGTAGAAATTGAGCAAGCTTATATTGAGTACGATGTAAACGATAAGGCTCAAGTTCGTGGTGGTGTTTTCCTCGTTCCTACCGGAATCTTAAACGAAACACATGAACCACCAACCTTCTACGGTGTAGAACGCAATGATGTAGAAAGCGTGATCATCCCATCAACATGGTGGGAAGCCGGTGTGGGTTCAACGTTCCGTACCAACAATGGCTTCCAGTTTGATGCAGCGTTACATTCTGGCCTAAACTTTTCCGGAACAAGTGGCCGTATTCGAAGTGGACGCGGTAAAGTTTCTAATCAACGCTTAAGCGATCCCGCGGTTACAGGTAGAGTTAAATACACTGGCATCCAAGGCCTGGAGTTAGCTGCCTCGATTAACCATCAAACGGATCCCACTCAAGATGATGATAGCGCAATAGAAGATGATTTCATTGATGAAGCAACATTGTACCAAGCTCATGCTATTTATAATCGCGGCCCATTTGGATTACGTGCCTTGTACGCACAATGGGATTTAAGCGGTGACATAGAAGATGCTGCGGGCGATATCGATGAGCAATTTGGTTGGTATGTTGAACCTAGCTATAAAGTGAATAGTTGGCTTGGTTTATATGCACGTTATGAAGAAGTGGAAGGCGCTCGCGTACAAGATCAGTTCAGTCAATGGGAAGTAGGTGCCAACTGGTGGCCACACAAAGATGTAGTGGTGAAATTTGACTACCGTGATCGTTCACATGACCCTGAAGCCGAAGAACAAGGTCGTGATTTTGATGGCTTTGATTTAGGCGTTGGTTATATGTTCTAGTTTGGTCAACTAGACTACACTAATAAAAGCCTATATTTGGATCAGACTAATATGGGCTTTTTTAGTCATTGAAATACGTTACTCATAAAATAATTTAGATACTATCAATTTAATATGAAATGGATTTTAACCATACTTGCTGTACTAATAACGCACTCGGCATTCGCCGCTGAAAGCGTTTATCAGTCTCCTGAAGATTTTTTATCCGCTACATTTTCAGCTACACCTGAGCCGCAGCGCTTAACGCTATCTGGTGACCTTGGCAAACAAGTCAAAGCTATTTTAGGGCATCGTTACAAAAAAATACGTGTACCCTACTGGCAAGACGGTTGCCGATCAGCATGGGTTTTAGAAGAAATTGGTAAAGAGCGTTACATCACCACGGGCTTTGTAGTGAACTCTCAAGGACTTGAAAAAGCAAAAGTATTAATTTTCAGAGAAAGCCGTGGCTGGGAAGTCAAACATGGTTTTTTTGGTCAACAATTTATTGGTGCCAACTTAACTAAGAAAAATAAATTAGATAAATCTATTGATAATATTTCTGGTGCAACCATGTCGGTGAATGCCGTAACCAATATTTCTAGGATGGCATTATTACTGCACAAACATATAACAAAAGATTCATGTTAATATTTTCTCCTCATGGCTGCGAAAATTCACAAATGGCATCGTAGAATTGGTCTACTTGCTTCAGCATTTATCGCCTTTTTAGTAATCACTGGTATTGTTCTACAACATAGTGACGACTTCAACTTACCAAACCATCATCTAAGCAATACTTGGTTACTAAAGTATTACGGGATTAAGCCAAACCCTATAACAACCTACCAGCTAGGCAACCTTGCAATTTCACATGCAGGTGAAACCATTTATTTATCTGGCAAACCTATTGCAAGTCCTCATGAGAATATTTATGGAGCTGTAAATATTGCAGAACAAATCGTTATTGCAGTGGACACATCATTATTGGTAGCTGATTTAGAAGGTAATCTAATCGATGAAATTTCTACTCAAGACGGATTAATAGAAGCACCACTCGGCATAGCAGTAAGTGATTCCCAAAGATTAGTAATACGTGGTGTAAACACCTATTGGCATGGCGATAATGATTTTACCAAGTGGAAAATATTGCAAGGCCCACATCCGAAGTGGTCGTCTCCAGACATCACCCTACCCGCACTTAGGCAAGTGATTGAAGCTAAAGACATGGGCAATCAAATTAGTTTTGAACGATTTATATTGGATGCTCATAGTGGTCGCGTGTTTGGCAAGTATGGAATATGGGTGATCGATGCGGCGGCAGTATTACTCTTAATCCTGTCAATAACTGGTATTTGGCTTTGGGCATCTCGTCGATAAGAACAAAAATACATCAATTGTAAAGCACTATGCTTCAGTTATTTACGAATGTTATTGACAATCATTCGCATTTGCGTTTAGAATAGCATCATACTTTCAACTACGCTTATTTACCTAATATGTATATTTGTATCTGCAACCAAGTAACTGAAGCTCAACTCCATGATGAAATTGAACGTGGTGCCAATACGGTTCGCAAACTCCGAGAAGCAGTGGGTGTTACCAATCAATGTGGCAAATGTGGCACTTGTGTTAAAGCATGTATTAAAGAACACAAACAGCTAAATAGGTCAGATCTACTTATCGACTCTGCTTACAGCACATAAATCTTACGTCCATCTTTCAGTTAACTCACCCTTAGCTTGATTAACAAAAAAATTCTCGATGAGAATTAACTTGTTAATCACTCTCACTCAGGCTCAAACAAAAAACATAAGAGTTATTTCATAGCAGTACGGCAGGATATTTTTGTCTCTTACTTTATTAAAATAACTTTGACAATTCAGTTTGCCCTACTTAGTCTTGAATAAAACATTAATGCACTCTAGGAGAAAGCCATGAAGGGCGACAAACAAGTTATCGGATATTTAAATAAAGTATTAAAAAATGAACTCTCAGCTATTAACCAATATTTTTTACATGCACGTATGTATAAGAATTGGGGCTTAGAAAAACTTAATGAACACGAGTACCATGAATCTATTGATGAAATGAAGCATGCAGACATGCTAATTGAGAGGATTTTGTTCTTAGAAGGTCTACCGAATTTACAAGATATTGGAAAAATATTTATTGGTGAAAATCCTAAAGAAACTTTGGAGTGTGACCTTAAGATGGAGCATCTAGCCGTTCCTGACCTTAAAGAAGCTATTGCTCATTGCGAAACAGTAGCGGATTACACTTCCAGAGAATTGTTTGAAAATATCTTGGCAAGTGAAGAAGAACATATTGATTGGCTAGAGACTCAATTTGAAAGAATCGAACGAGTAGGCATGGAAAACTATCTGCAGTCTATGATGTAAACATTCAATGAACCGCTGAAAATAAAAATGGTTCAAATTCTCTTAGAGCTTTCTCATATACTTTACGCTTAAACGCAACCACTTCTTCTAGTGGTTGCCAGTAATCAACCCATCGCCAGTTATCAAATTCTGGCTTTGGAGATTGATTTAAACAAATATTACTTTCATCTGTCTGTAATTTTAATAAAAACCAACGCTGCTTCTGCCCAATGCATTTAGGCATACTATGCTTACGCACTAAACGCTCAGGTAACTTATAGTGCAGCCAATCTTTCGTATAAGTGATAATATCTACGTGGTTCTGATCTAAACCTGTTTCTTCTTTTAGTTCACGAAAAAGGGCTTGCTCTATGGTTTCATTTGGCTGAACACCACCTTGCGGAAATTGCCAAGCTTCTTGACCACAACGCTTACACCAAACAACATGTCTAGATTCATTGCACACTATGATGCCAACATTCTTACGAAACCCCGACGCATCAATTATATGTTGATTAGAATCCATCACACCCTCCTGCCGTATATTGTTGCATAGGACAAGAAATGGAGCAATTTAGACTGCGTCTAGAAGAGAAAACTTAGTATATAATACAATAAGTTAGCTTATTCACATTGTCACTAACCAACCTATAAAATATAAATTTATGGCATTAGCATTATTTGATTTAGACGAAACCCTTATTTCTGGTGACAGTGATTACGAATGGGGAGCTCACCTTGTAGCAATTGGAAAGGTAGACGCTGAATACTATGCAGATGAAAACGAACGTTTCTACAAAGAGTATCTAGCAGGTACTCTCGACGTGAATGCGTTTTTAAATTTTGCATTACAGCCTCTCGCAAACCATCCTTTCAATGAATTGTGTGAGTGGCGTGAAGAATATATTAACCAACGCATTAAACCGATCATCAAACCTAAAGCGATAGACTTAATCACTAAACACCGTGAGGCTGGTGATCATTTAGTTATTGTTACGGCAACGAATAGTTTTATCACTGCACCCACCAAAGAGATTTTTGGCATGCATGATTTAATCGCCACTGAGCCTGAAATGGCAAATGGACAATTTACCGGCAAAGTACACGGCACACCAAGCTTTGGCCCAGGGAAAGTTACACGCCTGCACGAATGGCTAAAAGACTCTAGCCATTCACTTGAAGGAAGTTATTTTTATTCTGATTCGCGAAATGATATTCCGTTATTAGAATTAGTCAGCCACCCCATCACAGTAGATGCAGATGAAAAACTCAGCGAACACGCTACTCTAAATAATTGGCAACAAATTAGCTTAAAATAATTTTTGAGTATTAAAAAGACTGACCAAATTCTTTCTTATACTGTTCTTTAAATTCATTTAATGAATACTTATGATTTTGCGTACCATTGTGTGCCACTTTTATTGCACCCATTAATGCTGCAATTCGACCCGTCACTTCCCAATCTAATTTATTCATCAAACCATAAATCAAACCCCCTCTATACGCATCACCACATCCAGTAGGGTCTTGCACTGCAGCCGCTTTGACGGCTGGTATATCAATTGCTTTTCCACCTGTATGGATAACAGAGCCTTCTCCTCCACGTGTCACAATCGCCGCTTTCACTTTTTCAGCAATTTGTTGAATTGATAGTCCGGTGCGTTCTTGCAACAATTGAGACTCATAATCATTCACACAAACATAAGTTGCCTGCTCAATAAGTTTTAATAATTCTTCACCATCAAACATTGGCAACCCTTGACCAGGATCAAACATAAATGGAATGTCTGCATCTACACATTGCTGCGCATGTTGCACCATGCCATCTTTCCCATCTGGCGAGATGAGTGCGAGCGTAATGCCATCTTGCTTAGGAATAACATTTTCATGCGCACTATTCATTGCGCCTGGGTGAAATGCAGTAATTTGATTATCATCCAGATCCGTTGTGATAAACGCTTGTGCAGTGTATTCACTATCTAATTTAGTAATATATTTTTGATCAATCCCACATTCAGACATCCACTTTGAATAGGGATCAAAATCTTGCCCTACCGTGCCCATGGGGTAACCATCACCACCGAGTAAATTTAGGTTATATGCAATATTTCCTGAACAACCTCCAAATTCCCTGCGCATTTGTGGCACCATAAAGCACACATTTAGTATATGAACCTTCTCGGGCAAGATATGTTCTTTGAAACGATCTGGAAATACCATGATGGTATCGTAAGCAAGAGAACCACAAATAAGCGCAGACATCGTATTAATTCCTTTTTTTTATTTAATAAATATTGGCACAAATAGTGCGAAAACGAAGAGTATCAGATTATGTTGCAACAATTTAGAGTGCTTTTATAAATGTTAGATGTAAAAGATGATCTAGTCCGGCATTACACGTGGTTACGTAAATTTGGCTGCAATGACTCTCATAGTGGTAATGCATCAGTACGCGATGGAGATACTATTTGGGTGACGCCAACAGGCGCATGCGCAGACACCTTACAAGCCAATGAGTTAATAGCCTGCAACATAGATGGTTCATGTGGGAATCACGCATCTTTTGATGCTAAATTGCACATTGAAGTGTACAAACAAAACGCCAAAGCTTGTGCGGTATTTCATAGCCATGGACCACACACTATCGCATTAACCATGAATGGACAGAACTTTATCCCTGAAGATTTTGAAGGGAAACTGTATTTTCCCACCGTGCCTGTCCACACTATCAACTTCGATGACTACTCTGAAAAATCTCCGGATTTAGTCGCCGGCACCTTAAGTAATCATTGCATCACCGTCGTCCGCGGACATGGTGTATATGCTTGCGCAGAATCTATTAACCTTGCGTATAAGTGGACGTGCTCATTAGAACATTCAGCAAAAATAGCCTACTTATATCAGCAAACCCAAGTATAGACCCAGGTATATGTATAGGCATAAATTTAGACTTAAACCACTACCATCTGAAAGTCATCCTTCATCGCACCACATTCTGGGCACTTCCAATTAAAAGGAATATCTTCCCAACGCGTACCCGGCTCAATCCCTTCTTCTGGAGCACCCTTGGCTTCATCATACATCCAACCACAAATCACACACATATATGTTTTATACTGCATTAATAGTTCTTTCCCTGATAAATTAATAAAATAAATTAGTTAAACAAAACAAGCTCAATAAATTAAGACTTATAAAAAATGACTACATCCACAACACCCGTCGTCTTAGCTTTTTCTGGCGCAGATCCAACTGGAGGCGCAGGAATACAGGCAGACATTGAAACCATAGCTAGCTTAGGTTGCCATGCTGCTTCAATCATAACCTCTGTAACTGCTCAAGATACTACCAATGTCATTGATACCACTCAAATCAATGAGCATTTTATTATCCAACAAGCACGCGTAATACTTGAAGACATGAAAGTAGCTGCCATTAAGATTGGTTTAATTGAAAGTGACACCACCGCAATGGCGATCCACACTTTACTAACAGACTATGAAGATATTCCCGTAGTATTAGACCCAATCATTATTGCCGGCGGCGGCAAAGTATTAGCCAATGAAGATGTAGTAGATGCCATTAATACTTTACTGGTTCCACTTGCGACTATCGTCACGCCTAATAGCGATGAGACAAGAAGCTTAGCACCTGAGGGCGACACGCTTGATGCTTGTGCGATGGCACTTTTAGAACGCGGCACTCATTATGTTTTAATCACTGGCACGCATGAAAAATCTGCTGATGTTAGCAATGTTTTGTATGGCAACCACCGCAAACTCGACACACGCACTTGGCCACGACTACCTGACCAATACCATGGCTCAGGCTGCACATTATCTTCCGCCATCGCTGCCAATATCGCACGCGGACAAGATATTGTTTCTGCCACTCACCATGCACAAGAATATACTTGGAAGTGTTTAGAATCAGCACGCCAACTTGGCATGGGGCAAAAAATCCCAAACCGCTTTCACTGGCTAAAATAACTGCATAAGCCATTCATGCATAAGCTTTCCAATCTACTTTCAGGTCTATACGTAATAGCCGACACTGAATGCATTGGTAGCAATGAAATTATCATAAAAACAGAAGAGATCTTAAAAGCAGGCGTAAAGATTTTACAATACCGAGACAAAATTAATACACAACAAGACCGTTACAACATTGCAGAACAACTTCGTAAACTTACATATGACCACGAGTGTTTATTACTAATTAATGACGATGCAACGCTAGCTCATTCCATAAATGCAGATGGTGTTCACTTAGGAAAAGATGATACCTCTATAGAAGTGGCAAGAGACTTACTTGGAGACAATAAAATTATTGGAGCTTCATGTTATGCGCAATTTGAAAATGTGTATCCAGCCATATCTGCATCAGCAGATTACATAGCCTTTGGTAGTTTTTTCCCCTCACCCACTAAACCCAATGCACCTCAAGCCAGTACAGACCTAATTACAAAAGCCAAACAGCATTTTGATACCCCAATTTGCGCTATTGGTGGCATCACACCCCAAAATGCCAGTAACATACTTCGAGCAGGAGCAGATATGATTGCGGTTATCAGCGCTATTTTTAATGCTTCATCTCCCGCGCAGGCTGTGCAAGAATATTTATCATTATCATAAACATATAGAGAAACCATGACCACCTCAGAGCAAGCTTTCGAAGAAGCACAAAAATTTATCCCTGGAGGAGTTAACTCCCCAGTACGTGCATTTAAAGCCGTAGGCGGATCACCCGTATTTATTAAGCGTGCACACGGCTCACGTGTATACGACATCCATGACAAAGAATATATCGACTATGTTGGATCATGGGGCCCTATGATCCTAGGTCATGCACACCCGGAAGTGATCAAAGCTGTGCAACAAGCTGCAGAACACGGTTTAAGCTTTGGAGCACCAACAGAAGTTGAAACTGAAATGGCTAAACTAGTTTGCGAACTAGTTGAATCCATAGACATGGTACGCATGACCAGTTCTGGCACTGAAGCTACCATGAGCGCGATACGCTTGGCACGGGGTCATACCGGGCGCGATAAAATTATCAAGTTTGAAGGCTGCTACCACGGCCATGGTGACGCATTACTTGTAAAAGCTGGTTCTGGAGCGCTTACGCTCGGTGTTCCAAGCTCTCCTGGGGTACCTGAAGAAACTGCAGGTAACACCATCACTCTTACCTACAACAATATAGAAGAAATAGAAAATGTATTTTCTAAGATGGGTGAAGAAATTGCTTGTGTGATTGTTGAACCGATTGCAGGTAACATGAATTGCATACCTCCTGTGAAAGAATTTTTACAAACATTACGCAAAGTTTGCTCTGAATATAAAGCCATCTTGATCTTTGATGAAGTAATGACCGGTTTTCGTGTTGCCAAAGGTGGTGCACAACAATTATATAAAGTCATACCAGACCTAACCACACTTGGAAAAATTCTTGGCGGCGGTATGCCAGTTGGCGCCTTAGGAGGTGAACGAGCCATAATGGAATCTCTTGCACCTACCGGACCGGTATACCAAGCAGGCACGCTTTCAGGTAACCCCATTGCCATGACTGCTGGTCTAACGACGCTTAAATTGCTTTCTGAACGTGGTTTTCACGATCAGTTACATCGCAAGACTACATTGTTAGTAAAAGGACTATTAGATGCAGCCAAGAAAAATAATATCCCACTGACCGCTAACCATATTGCAGGTATGTTTGGGTTGTTTTTTAGCAAAGAAGAAAAAATTACTTCTTTCTCTCAGGTCACAGCTTGTAACCAAGATCATTTCAATAAATTTTTTCACGGCATGCTTGAACATGGTGTGTATCTAGCGCCCTCTTCTTATGAAGCTGGATTTATATCGGCGGCACATACTGAAGAAGATATCGAGAAGACAATTGACATTGCAAACAAAGTATTTGCAACTCTTTAGAGTAACGTTAAAGAATCTCTTGGTAACACTTCTTTTGAAAACGTGGTGAACAAATAGCTAAAAAAATCAGATCACAGGAACCAGTATTAGTAATTTTCTGCCCACATTGGGGTGGAATGACTACCACATCACACGCGGTTACTACTTGAGGCAGTTCGCCACTCACCTCAACCATCCCCTCACCCTCAAGCACCACATAGCGTTCTATTGTGCCTATCAATTCATGAAATTGAGTGGTTACCCCTGGTTCAACGCGCGCCCTTGCAATGGATAGACCAGGATCATCATCAGTATTTGAAAGCTCAGTTATAAAACAACCTTCATCAATATAAAATTCTTTTTCTGGAATGTATTTTTTTATACACGGTTGCATTACGGCCCAACTCAGCGAAGATGCTTCTTCAAAAATTCAATCACAGGCTTTTTCGGCTCCTCATGATCAAGTAGTTCATGTGTATAACTTAACTTTCCTTTTCTGTAGACAATTGATTCACTGCCATTATTTTGATCTAGGAGATCAGTACATTCACCATCGGTATAAGGATTTTGAAACCAAGGGTCTTTAGAGCCCAGCAAAGTAAGCATGGGTTCTGATTTGGGAGCATTTACTCCATGATATTCTTGCCAACTTGCATTACATGTCCAACCTTCTACAACCCGTGCATTCACAAATTGCTTATCATTTTTTGCTGAAAAGGTTGCAGTGGTAATACCACCCTCACTAAGACCTAACAAAAAAACGTTATTATCATCCACCCAAGGTAGTTGCTTAGCCTTTTCAATGGTATTGCCTGCATCGTTATGCCTGATTTTTATGGTGTCACGATAAAAACCACCTACATGTCGATATATATCACACGATTGCGTATATTTTTCACGCGCAAAACTGGGGGGCGCAATCACGGCAAATCCATTCTCAGCCAGGAAGTCGAGACGTCGAATAGTGCCTGGCCAAAATCCTGAACAACCGTGCAAGTAAATCACCACAGGATGTTTTTTAATTCCCACCAAAGCATCTGAATCTAACGCCGCAATAGTACTCTTTATTGGTTTTCCACCCTCTGTTGGAATTCTTACAAAGCTTGCTTGCCACACCCTTTCTAATTCTTGTGGGTCGCCCCAATCCTTACTAGACATTTTAGTCACTGCAGTAAACTTTTTACCATTATTCCCCAAGTGCCCATACGAAGAACCAGAACCTTGTGCACATGCAAACAAAGTGAACATGCAAAATAGTGTTAGTAAATAACTAAGCAGTTTGATGTTGGCCATATAACTTTGAGTACAACCCATTTGCATTAATCAACTCCTCATGTCCACCTTGTTCCGTAATCTTCCCATCTTCAAATACGTAAACAGTATCAGCCTGTTTAACCGCACTTAACCGATGCGCTACAATTATAATGGTCCTACCTTCTAAAAATTCTGCAAGTGCCGCATGAAGTTTGGCCTCTGTTTCCGCATCAAGCGCTGAGGTGGCTTCATCTAAAATAACCACCTGAGGATTGGTTAACGCCATTCTTGCAATGGCTATACGCTGTCGCTGTCCTCCAGACAGACGAATACCATCCACACCAATTAAACTATCCAACCCTCTTGGCATATCTTCGATTACATCTTTAATCTGAGCAACTTCTAACACTTGCCATAAAGCCGCATCAGGCATCTCCCTACCCAAAGTTAAATTCATACGCACCGAATCATTAAACAATGCTGGATGTTGCAACACACAAGCCACATGTTCGCGAACCACATCCATACCAATTTTTGAAACAGGAACATGGTCAAATTTAATCTCACCAAACAATGGTGGGTATAACCCTAGCAACACTTGCACCAGCGTTGATTTGCCACCACCACTTGCACCAACTAAAGCCACCTTCTCACCCGCTTGAATAGCAAGATTAACGCCATCTAAAATATACGGGCCATCACCGTAAGCAAACTTGATATCATCGACCTGCACACTAACCGCATGTTTATCAATAAATGGATTTTGAATATGCGGATACTGCGGCTCTCTTGGCAAATGCAACAATTCATTGATACGTCCTAATGCTGCCTTAGCACCATAAAATGAATATTGGATGCTTAATGCCTCTTGAACTGGTCCCATCATGAACCAAAGATACCCAAATACCGCAATCATCTCACCAATACTTAAATCAGTTACTAGCACCATTGCCATGCCAAGCGCTCTAAATATATCAAAGCCAACCAAAAATACTGAAAAAGACAAACGATTAGCAGCATCACTCTTCCATGAAAATGCAGCGGAATGTTCTTTTAATTCTTCAGCATTTTTCTTTACACGATCTAAATAGTAAGTCTCTCTATTACTAGCACGTATTTGCTGAATTCCATCCAAAGTTTCTGTTAATGACTGTTGAAATTTCTCAAAAGATTTATTTTCTTTTTTCTTAAGGTCTTTAACCTTCTTACCAATCAACATAGTGATATAAATCACCAATGGATTAATAAACAATATAAAAAGCGCCAGTTGCCAATGCAGCCATATCAAGACTGCCGCAACTCCCAGTATGGTTAGCACTGCAACCAAAAACTTACTTACGGTTTCACCCGCAAATTGGTCAACAGTATTTAGGTCTGTTACAAACTTGGAAGAAACCGCACCACCACCTAATGTTTCATACTCCGACATCGCAACCGACTTCAATCGATTGAGTAACTGATAACGAATTCGATAAATAATATCTTTGGCAATCCCAACAAAAATTTTGGTTTGCCAAACATTTAAAAACAAAAAAACGATACGCAGAACAATACATATCACCGTTAAGACCGAGATATATAAAAAAGGGGTGTGCAGTGACTCTGGGAAGAATTTACCAACCGCGGCCACCACCTTACCTGGTTTATCTAACAAAACCTCATCAATTAAAAGCGGAATAAGTAGTGGTACGGGTATACTAGCCAACACAGCAAAAATAGCGATGACATGGGCTTTTACTAACTCTGGCTTATGTTTAAGCGCCATATTTAACACATGGCGCACAGTGTATCGTTCAGGAGCAGACTCCAAAATGTTTTCAGATTCCTGATTGATACTTTTAATTTCTGTCATATAGGATAAACCTATTAAGCCTGTTCTGAACCTTCTTCCTTATCTGACTTTTCTTCCTTGCTCTGCTTTTCGATATCAGCTCTAACTTGATCCATATCCAAAGCTTTAGTCTTATCAATAACATCTTCCAATTGTGCTGGTGGCAATGCGCCAGCTTGTGAATACAATAATATTTGTTCGCGAAAAATCATTAATGTAGGAATAGAACGAATATTGCATGCTTGAGCAAGCTCTTGTTGTTCTTCAGTATTCACCTTACCAAACACAACATCTTCATGGTTTTCAGAAGCTGCTTCAAACGTAGGAGCAAATGACTTACAAGGCCCGCACCATGAAGCCCAAAAATCAATAATGATTGTGTCGTTTTTCTCAACGGTTTCGTTAAAGTTATCCTTTGTCAGGGCAATCGTTGCCACAATTTTCTCCTTTTATTATAGAAATTTAGAATCTTGCATAGCTTCTTTAAGATGATACAAACGCACTATGTGGTCATCAATCTCTAAAAGCTTTTGTTTGATATGTGATTGTAGAGGTAACAGCTCTGTAAGACGAGCGCCTACCCAGCCTGCGTATTCATACCCAGCCGGCAAGGTAGTATAGGGCTTACCAACTTGGGTTATCACTTTTTGCAGCAATGTACGCATGGCTGCAAATTCTTCTGGTAACTCAACATCTGTCTCCATATCCAAGTGTTGAACCTGCCCTACCAAAAGCTGATTTGAACGAATAAACGTATCTTCAATATGTATTTTTTTCTCGCCATAGGCTGTTATTCCTAACAACCCATCAGGCAGTGTTTCCCAGTCTTCAATTCGACACTCTGTTCCTGTCCTATACACCTCAGCAGCTTGACCTGACTCTGCCCCGCTCTTGATTAGCGCAATGCCAAACCCATGCTCATTACGCATGCATTCTTTTATCATATCTAAATAACGTGGCTCAAATAGGCGCAACGGCAATGCACCGCCAGGGAAAATAACCGAATTCAGCGGAAATAGAGGAAGTTCATGAAAATTAGAAGACAAGGGTTAAGCTCTTTGCTTAATTTCAAAATGATAAGAGCTAACGATTTTACCTTGATTAAGCTGCTTTATCAGCCGTAATTTTATGATCCGCCAGACGTTTGATCATAGAATGGGCTACAGACTTATAGAACTCAGCTTGTAATGCAGTAGACATTTTATCCAAGTCTGAAGTAGTCAGCTTCATTAACAACATATCGGTACTTGCAACAACACTGGTACTGCTGTTTTCGTTCCTTAATAAACCTACTTCTCCAAAGCAATCACCTTCAGCTAATGTTTTAACCGGTTCATTTAGTTTATATACAATCGCTTTACCACCAACCACTACATAAAAAGTTTGATCAATTTCTCCAGCCGACAAAATAGTCTCATCTCTTGAAATGCGCAACCAAGTCGCCAAGTCAACAAATTCTGACAATTGTTTCTGACTGAAATCCTTAAAAAATCCAAGCATGCCTGCTTGATCTGTATTTACACGCTTAATAATTTCAGCTTCTTCATAACGTAGTGCGATATCTACACTACGAATTGCAGTCGCAAAATCTGCAGCTGCTGGATAACGTTGCTCCTGCTGCTTTTCTAGCACCTGATCAATTATTGGTTGTATTTTTTCAGCATGCTCCACACCGTACTTCGAAAGTGGTTTTGGTTTCTCATTTAGAATCTTGTACATATGGGTATGCACATTATCTGCTTCAAATATTTTTTCACCGGTTAATAGCTCATACAACACCACACCTAGTGCATATAGATCAGTACTTGGACTTACTTCCTGTTCTTCAATTTGTTCTGGCGCCATATACAAAGGTGAACCAAACAAACCGCTAGATAAAGTATCAATTTCATCACGAACTTTTGCGATACCAAAGTCGACTATTTTAACGTTCCCATCTTTTGTGATTAAGATATTTGCTGGCTTAATGTCACGGTGCACTACATTTTTACTGTGGGCATATTCAAGTGCTTTACAGCATTTAAATACAATATCGATTGCTTTAGATACAGGTATTTCTTCTTTTTCACTCATTATAGTAGCTAAACTTTTAGCATCTATATATTCCATTACAATAAAGGTTTGACGATCACCAATTCCTGCATCATAAACTGAAACAATATTAGGGTGCTGCAGTTGCCCAATTGCGCGTGTTTCCAGAAAAAATGAATTTCGCAATTGTTGTGAATTTTCTTCGCCTTCTTGATTTTCAGGGAATTGACTAATCTTAATAGCAACATCTCGCTCTAAAAATGGGTCATGCGCCTTATATATAGTCCGATATTTACCTTGATGGATTGTTTTATCTAACTGATATTTTCCTATCCGATCTCCAGACGACAGGCTGCGGCGTTTTCTTCTATCTGTCATATTATTCGCACACCCTAATGCAAAGCCTTAGATTCTCTACTAGATAACTGCAAAACTAGTTTCTCAGACAACCCATCAAAACTACCATTACTTAAAACCAGAACATTATCTCCAGGTTTAATATCACTCAATAAATCTAAAATAATATCGTCAACAGAAGAAAATATTTTTGTTTCAGGCTCAATGTTATTGGTTACCTCTTGAATGGGCCATTGCAGATCTTTTGGCTCAAAAATAAAAACTTTATCTGCATCATCAAACGCTTTTGCCAAATGATCAACGTGAATACCCAATCGCATAGAGTTTGAACGCGGCTCGAAAACTGTAATAATCCGACCATCTGGACGTTGATCTTTAAAAGCTCAAATAGTGGCTGCAATTTCGGTTGGATGATGCGCAAAATCATCATAGACACTAATTTGATCAAATGTTCCTTTATGCTCTAAACGACGCTTAACGCCAGCAAAGGTTGTTAACGCTTGTAGTGCATCCTCCACATATACACCTGCATGTTGTGCCGCCGCTATAGCGGCAATTGCATTTGCAATATTATGTCGGCCAAACAATTCTAATGCGCCTAAACCACGTGGCTTATTATTTTGCTGTAACGTAAATTGTGAGTTTTTCAAATCTATATCATCAGCAAACCAGGCTGCAGAAGCATTTATGGTTGAGAATGATTCTATTGGTGTCCAACATCCCATATCAATTACATCTTGTATGTTTTGATCATCTAGATTGATAATAAGTTTTCCATCACTAGGCAGAATTCGAACTAAATGATGAAATTGACGCTTAATAGCATCGAGGTCGTCAAAGATATCTGCGTGATCAAATTCTAAGTTATTTAACACCAAGGTATGTGGACAGTAGTGTATGAATTTAGACCGCTTATCAAAAAAAGCCGTATCATACTCATCTGCCTCAATAACAAAGTACTTTGAATCACCTAATCTAGACGAATAATCAAAGTTTTCAGGCACTCCACCAATTAAGAATCCCGGCTTTAATCCAGCAGATTCGAGTATCCATGCCAACATACTACTGGTTGTGGTTTTCCCATGAGTGCCAGCTACTGCAAGCACCCATCGATCCTTCAACACATTGTCATGCAGCCATGCCGGCCCAGAAGTAAATGGAATATGGTTATTTAATAAATACTCAACCACCTCATTACCACGCCCCATGACATTGCCAACAATTATTTGATCTGGCAGTGGGAAGATATGGTCTACTGAATAACCACTCATTAATTCGATTCCCGCCATCTCCAACTGCGTACTCATCGGTGGATATACATTAACGTCTGAGCCAGACACAGTGTGACCAAGCTGTTTGGCAATAATGGCCAAACTGCCCATAAACGTTCCACAAATTCCAAGAATATGTAAATGCATCAGCTTGCTACTTTCCCAGCTAAAAATAATTCAAGCACAACAATACTTAACAACGTATAAGCCACGCTTATTGAAATACCATTACCAAGCGATGTAGAAATTGCTCGGCTAAAAATAAACCCGTACACAACAACCACCCAAATAAGCAATGCAAAACTCAATAAACCAAATACTGCTACTAAACTTTCATTTAGCTCTGGATTAGTTAAAGGATAAATTACAGGAACAGAAATTAAATTAATTAGAGTGACCGTGCCTAACATGGCACAGAATGTTTGCATAAAACGTTCTGGGGTTTTAAACAACAATAGCTTCGCAAATAAGAATGAAAAAAGTAATCCTGCGATACTAGACATGCCTGCTATCTGCGTATCGTGAATTAATGACCCCAACCAAAACGAAATCACCAAACTCACTGCAATCAATCGAATCATCAACGATGCATCGAAGGGCAAATCTTCTGGCCCTTCGCGTAACAAGCAAATATTAAAAAACTTTCTTACAACCTTATACATGTAACAAGCACAAAGTAGCTTGGTTATTACCAAACAAACTTCGATTAGTGGTTTTTAAACGATAATAATAATTATCCATATACTTTTGACCTGCAATATTATTCAGACTAACGCACACTCCAAACCAACTATGCGCACTCACGCCTTAAGAAAACCATATATTCCACGCTTTGATGGCGCTAACATCCACTCACGCAAGTAATCAATCTCTGGTGTGCCACGTTGATCCTCAATTGAGCCACCATCACGCAAATGTCGATAAACATTTTCAAGCTTCTTATATTGCTCACCTTTAATACCAGCTCTACGTAAGCCGATCGAATTAAGACGATAGTGTTTAACTGGGTCTCCACCCAACAAGCAAAAAGGTAACACATCTTTGCGTACGGGCGTAAAGCCAGCAATCATGGAATATTTTCCTATTCGAATAAATTGATGTGTGCCCACATGCCCACCCAGGATTGCTTTGTCTCCTATTTCAATATGACCACTCAAGCCAACATATGCAGTTAGAACAACTTCATTACCTAATTGACAATCGTGCGCTACGTGCGAATAACTCATCAAATAGCATTTAGATCCTAATGTAGTCGGCGCGTCTGGGTTTGTAGAGCGATGCACCGTGCAATTTTCTCGAATTATATTTTCATCACCAATTTCAACCCAAGTTTCTTCACCATTAAATGAGATATCTTGCGGCACGCCACCCAAGACAACTTGTGCATGTAATTGGTTATTTTCCCCAAGCTTTACATAAGGATGCACAACACAATGAGGTCCAATTACTGTACCAGAGCGGATAATTACATTATCTTCAATAACACTATAAGGTCCGATTTTTACATCAGTATCAATTTCTGCATTAGAAGAAACAACTGCAGTAGGGTGAATGTTTGGCAAAATAGGAAGCTATATAAGTTAAAATTAAGTTAATTTGAAATTCTAAAATTACACTAACAATTAATTAATGCTGTGTAGAAATGTAATTTTCCCAAAAATGTAATTTATCATCATCAAACTCAATAACATTAAAACCAACAACATAACTGTTTTGAGAAATACGATTTACTGAAATTACTCTGGTAACACATTTTAGAGTATCTGTTGAACCATCTTTATTTGGTATATTTATAAGAATCTTCGCAGTAACATTTGCACCAGGTGTAACCTGCAAATAGCGACTAAATAGACTTTTTGCTAGTGGGCCATCACATACTATACGCAAGCCAAGCAAAGAAACCTCCATTGAGGTCGCATCAAAGCTGTAATCATCTATTTCTACCTGTACAGCTAACTTTGACTTATAACGTGCTACCGCTCTACGCTCAGCTTGCAAATTTAGCTCCCTGCTAAGTATTAATAGTTAAAAAACAACAATAAGACATACCGAAACTATCTATTAGGACCACAGGTATGTCAATAAATCTATGTTTTTAATAACTTTAACAAGTCTTTTTCACTTAAAACTTTTACACCTAAGGCTTCTGCCTTGGTAATCTTTGATCCAGGATTAGCGCCTGCAATGACTGCAGTAGTTTTCTTTGAGACACTACTCGTAACTTTAGCGCCCAGTTGCTTTAGCTTCTCAGAAGCTAAAGGCCGAGTTAGCTGCTCCAAAGTACCTGTTAATACATATGTATTCCCAGCAAGGCTGGCTTTCTTGTTAGTAATCTTCGGTTTGTTTTTCCATCTTACACCGGCCTCAGTTAGCGCATCTACAACCTCACGGTTATGCGTTTGAGCCACAAATGAAGTGATATTGTCAGCGACCACTGGGCCAACATCATCAATTTCTTGTAATTGTTCCTTATTAGCATTTAGCAATGCATCCAAGTTCGGAAAGTAGTCTGCTAGTGCAGAAGCGGTAGCCACACCCACTTCACGAATACCCAAGGAGTATATGAACCGCGCAAAACTGGTTTGTTTACTTGACTCTATAGCTGCCAATAAGTTTGAGGCTGATTTTTCACCCATCCGCTCCAACGCACAGATTTTATTCACATCTAGATAAAATAAATCTTGCACACTGGATATCAATTTTTCATCCACCAATTGATCAACCAACTTATCACCCAAACCTTCAATATCCATTGCTGTACGTGATGCAAAGTGCTTGATCGCACCTTTACGTTGCGCTGGACAATAAAGCCCTGCGCTGCAACGTATAACAGCTTCATCCTCGATACGCATCACATCAGAACCACATTCAGGGCATTTTTTTGGCACTTGAACTGATTTGCTGCGCCTTACACCTGCTTTTAATACTGTTTTAACTACTTCAGGAATCACATCGCCCGCTCGCCTAATAATAACTTTGTCACCTTTGCGAACATCTTTACGTTGCACTTCATCCATATTGTGCAACGTTGCATTACTAACCGTTACACCACCAACAAAAACAGGTTCAAGTTTAGCTACTGGCGTTAACGCTCCGGTACGCCCTACTTGAAATTCAATTCGGTCTACTACCGTCACCGCTTCTTGCGCAGGAAATTTATGAGCGACGGCCCACCTTGGTGCGCGCGATACAAACCCCAGCTCGTTTTGTAGCATTAGATCATTAACCTTATAGACGACACCATCCATCTCATAATCTAATTTATCGCGTCGCTTTGAAATCTCCGCATAAAAACTCAAGCACCCTCTATATCCTGGAACCAGTTTTACCTCAGGACATACTTTCAAGCCAAATTCTTTTAATAACTGCAACGATTCATACTGAGTTGAAGTTTTTGTTAACTTTTCAATATTCGTTGCACTATAAAAATAAATATCAAGCGGCCTTTTAGCCGTATTGCGTGGGTCTAACTGACGCAAACTACCTGCAGCCGCATTGCGAGGATTCACAAAAGTTTTCTCCCCCTTCTTACGTGCGACAGCATTCATTTTATCAAAGCCTTTTTTAGGCATAAAAACTTCACCACGCACCTCTAACAAACTAGGAAGACTTTTATGCTGTCTAAGCTTTAGTGGGATAGACTTAATGGTACGTATATTTTCAGTAATATCTTCTCCTGTCGCCCCATCTCCACGTGTTGCGCCACGCACCAACAAACCTTTCTTATAAATCAAACTAACCGCTAAACCATCAAGCTTTGGTTCGGCAGTGTAATCAATATTAATATCTCTTTTTAATCGATCTTTAATTCTTATTTCAAACGCTTCGAGTTCTGCCTCATTAAATACATTACCAAGAGATAACATTGGCACTTCATGCTTAGCAGATAGAAATGAATCAAGAGGTTTAGCCCCTACACGTTGTGTAGGTGAGTCAGCAGTAATTAGCTTTGGATTCGCTTCTTCCTGCTCTTGCAAACTACGCATAAGCTTATCATATTCCACATCAGGAATTGTTGGCTCATCTAAAACATAGTAAGAATAATTATGTTGCTGAATCTCATCACGCAACTTTTTAATTTTATTTAGAACGCTAGCAGCCATTATGAACTTTGTAGATCAAACCAGAATTAAGCTTGATGAAAATTATGCAGCCGATATGTTATTTTCAGCACACTTACTTATAGCTGCCATATGACGGACGCAAGCATATATTTAAGCGGGTACAGGACGAGGGTTTTTCAAACTAAATAACTGAATATCTTCCTGCAAATGAGCCGTCATTTGTGGATTCAAACGATTACGAGACTCGTCTAATAGATCCCCATTCAGTCGCTCAGAAAATTTTCTTGCATCTTGTAGCATAAGATTAAATGCTCGCAACCCTTCTTCCGGCCCTGGCAAACTTAATATAAATGTCAGACCAGGCGTTTCAAACTCATGCATGCCATCCGCATTAAATACGCCAGGCTTGACCATATTCACAATGCTGTAAATCGCTCTTTTACCGCTAAATCGATCAACATTTTTATTATATATATTCATGCCATCAAGCTCTAAATCAAATTCTTTGCATAAAGCTTGTATAGATTTGCCGATAAATTTTTGTGGTCGCCGCGCCATTACATGCAAGATGACTAATTTTTCTACGCGTTTAGCGGGTGACTCAGGCTCAGCAACATCAAGTAAGCTAGGTTGATGACTAAATGATGGCTTATCTTTAGGTACCGTTATACGCGGTGATTCTGCTATATCTTCCCGAACCAAATCACCAATTTCATCGCCGAAGTTATCTAACGGCTCATCATCAAGATCACTATAAACATCCGTCTCTTGCTTTAAGTCATCCCCCAGCTCTAACGCTTTATCAAGCTCTAAAGGGTCAGGCAGATCATTGGATTCAAAATTATATTCTTCGTCTTCCCTTTTGATTACTGCACGCTTTGACTTGCTAAAATAATACAACACCACGATAGCTGCTAATCCAATTAACAATAATGCAATTCGTAGTTCTAATTCCATAAGCTTTGTGTAGACACAGGGTGATTAAACTAACGCAGATAACATGATGCGCAAATGAGAAATAATTAAACAGCAACCATCTCAGCTGCAGCATCAACATCTACAGATACAATTCTAGACACTCCTGGCTCATGCATCGTAATCCCTAACAATTGATTAGCATACTCCATAGTATTCTTATTATGGGTAATATAGATAAATTGCACGCGATCACTCATGTCTTTTAACAATTCGCAAAAACGAGTCACATTAGCATCATCAAGAGGAGCATCGACCTCATCTAATAGACAAAATGGAGCAGGATTTAGTTCAAACAATGAGAACACTAATGCCACCGCCGTTAACGCTTTTTCGCCACCAGACATTAACTGAATAGAAGACAGCCTTTTACCAGGAGGACGCGCCATAATAGCCACACCCGTAGTCAGAAGATCATCTCCTGTCATTTCCAAATATGCCTTGCCTCCTCCAAACAATCGTGGATACATAGCCTGCAAATGGCTATTCACACTATCAAAAATATCTTTAAAACGATCTTTGGTTTCTTTGTCTATTTTCTGGATTGCATCTTCCAGAATTTGTAACGCATTGGTTAAGTCTTCAAATTGCTTATCAAGGTATTCTTTGCGCTCATTATGTTCTTCAAACTCACCAATAGCCGCTAAGTTAATTGGCCCTAAACGATTAATTTTACGCTCTAATTTCTCTGCTCTTTCTTCCCATTTCTGCAAGCTTGCGTCTTCCTCAAGACCTTCTAACACAGTCTCTGGCGACACATCATATTCATTCAATTGCTCTTGAACTGTTTTACTGCGCACATTGGCTTCTTGCCATGCAAGCTGCAACGCATTCAGCTCACCTCTTTGTTGCTCAAGGCTACGTTGTTTTTCTACGTTATTTTCTTGTCTGTTACGTATAAATTCTTCTGTCTTCTGCGCCACCATCCGTGCCTCAGACAAGCTATGTTCAATTTTTACGCGCTGATCAACAAACTCTCGTAAACTTTCATTCAATTCTGCAAGTGGAGCATTTCCATCTTCAATAGATAAACCCAAAGACTGTTCGCGTTGCTTCAATTGTTCAGACTGTTCTTTCATACGCTCAAGAGAGGCATGTGTCGCATTCAACGAACTACGGCAAGACTCTAAATCCAACGCCAGACGATGAGTAGATTCCCGTCGCTCAACTTCCTCACTACGCACGCCATCAAGATGAAACGCAGCGCTATCTCGTTGCTCTAGCAAGGCTGTACGCTCAACATCAAGCACCTCAAGCACAGAATCTGCTTGTTGTTTAGAAACGCGCGACTCACTTAATTCTTCTTCAGATTTTGTAACTTGACGATTTACATCTTCAAGATATTCACGCATCTGTTCTTCTTGGCGCTCAACATGTTCTTTTTCACTTTCCCAACCAGACATTTCTGCCTCAGCCTGTGCATGAACTTTTTGCGCATTAGATAAACTTGCTTGAACGGTGTCACGCTGCTTTTCGTTTTCATACATTTCACGCTGACAGGCTTCTAAGTTAGAAACCATTTGAATAATCTCATCCTGTTGAGACTGAACCACCTTCTCAAGGCTAAGTATTTCATTTTTACGTTGCAATACATTACCTTTGTTCGCAGCAATTCTTGAAACGCGCAACCAGCCCGGACCAAACCAAACACCATCACGCGTGATAACGGATTGACCTGGCTGCAATGAAGCACTTTTATTTAATGCACTCTGAATATCGTTGGCAACAAAAACATTACCAAGCTTATCGGATAAATCTACAGGCGCTTTAACCTTAGAGACAAGCGTATCCCCAGAGGTTTGACCAGAATTATGATTAGACTGTGAAGCACTAGAAGCATTTTGCCCTAACACCATCATGCGGCCCGTCTTAATATCTTTAACCGAACCTGCTATTTGCGTTAACTCATCGACACAAACTGCTTCTAAATAATCACCTAATACCGTTTCAACTGCAGCTTCCCAACCCGCTTCGGTTTTCAGCCTATCCATTAAACGTGGTGCATCACTTAAATTATGTTGCTCTAACCAACGACTAACGTCTTTACCCTCTTCACCCAAAACAACCCTTTGTAGCGCCTGCAATGACGATAATTCGGTTTGTTTGGTTTGTAATTTTTCGCGTGCCTTTTCTAACTGCCCACTAAGCTCTTGGCTAGTATCTCTACCCGCACTAATATTTTCAGACAATTCCACAATCTTTGGAGAGATCGCTTGTAATGCAGTACTAGTTTCATTTACACGAGAAACAAAATCTTCTGATTGCTTGGAAGATTTAATCTGGTTGAATTTATGCAGATCTTCTAAAAGCTTCTCTTTACGCTCCGCAAGCTGCGCAATATGGTTTTCCAGATACTCAATTCGTGATGCCTCGATTTCTATCACTTGTGTAGGCTCAGCAATTTTCACACTTAGCGCTTCCCAAGCATCTTGCCATTTCGCCATTTCTGACTCAGCTTCCCCTAACTTCTCAGAGTTACTGTTCAATTCATCACGCGCCGCATTTAATTTTGGCTCAATATCCGCAATCTTGTTTTCTAATTCAGTTGATTTACTTTGCTCATCTAATAAACCTTTTTCCGATTGTGCCCAAGCTTCTTGTACTTGCTTTAGCTCTTCTTCATAACGCGTATTTAATTCTTTTACATGACTAATCGATTGCTCGATGCGAGAAATTTCTCCACCTAACTTATAGTAGTCACCCTGCACCACATTAAATGCTTCTGTTTCATCTGCATGTTGTTGACGTAACTTTTCTATCTCTGCCTCAATTTCACGTGAATCAGCAACCACTTTTTCAATTTCGGTTTCCTTTTGCTCCATCGACTGCTTGCGATCTTGCACTTCTTGCTGATGTGCCTGCCAACGCAAAGTCAATAACTCAGTCTTAACTTTTCGCTCATCGGCTTTTAGCTCTTTATAACGCTCTGCGGCTTTGGCTTGTCTTTGCAAATGCTCAATACGCTTGGTTATTTCTTCAATTACATCATTTAAACGATCTAAATTTTCACGCGTATGTCGAATGCGTGTTTCGGTTTCACGACGACGTTCTTTGTATTTAGAAATACCCGCTGCCTCTTCCAAATAAACGCGCAATTCTTCAGGCTTTGCATCAATCAATCTTGAGATCATGCCCTGCTCGATAATCGCATAGCTTTTCGGACCCAAACCGGTTCCTAAGAACAGCTGCACAATATCTTTACGCCTACATTTCGTACCATTTAAATAATATTGAGATGCACCGTCACGGGTAACTTGTCTGCGAACCGCAATTTCTGCAAACGAGGAATACTCACCACCTAGCTTGCCATCACTATTATCGAAAATGAGCTCGATAGAAGCCTGGCTAATAGGCTTGCGTGTCGACGAGCCATTGAAAATTACATCATCCATCGTATCGCCACGGATATGCTTAGAGCTTTCGCCCATCACCCAACGCACAGCATCAATAATGTTAGATTTACCGCAGCCATTCGGCCCGACAATACCCACCATTGAATTTGGAAAGTTTAAAGTTGTAGGGTCTACGAAAGACTTAAACCCCGCCATTTTAATAGATGTGAGACGCATTAATTATTTCGCCAATTATTTCGCTAGAATGTACATATTATAAGAATGAGACCAAACTCCTAATGACGAACTTTCACACACAACACTTAGATACATTTGAAAATCCGCAAACAGAAACTGATTACACCATAGGTATTCGAATACCCGAGTTTACTTGTTTATGCCCACTTACTGGACAACCCGACTTCGCTAAATTTGTAATTGAATATGTGCCCGACAACTTATGTGTAGAGTTAAAAGCACTCAAATTGTATATGTCATCTTTTAGAGACAAGGGTGTTTTTCACGAAGCAATAACTAATGAAATTCTAAGCGATATTGCGACATTGCTAAAGCCCCGATTTATGAGAATTGTTGCCGACTTTAACGTTCGAGGGGGTATTTACACTCACGTAATCGTCGAACATCGCATGCAAGGTTGGCAACCTGCAACACCTGTTACACTTCCCAATTCACATTAACAACTGTTAACAAACAACCGATAACTAAAGAGCTGCTGAAATGATTTCCCAAATACTTAAAGGGATTTCTCATGTACGAGATGGTTTTAAATTGATCAAATTGCGTGGCGTTAAACGTTATGTAGTGATTCCGGTACTCATAAATTTTATTTTATTTATTGGTGCAATTTGGTACTTGTACATAAAATTTGATGATTTATTAGAGCGATTTTTACCCAGTTGGTTAGATTGGCTAGAATTTCTTATCTGGCCATTATTTTTCATTGCCTGTTTATTGGTCATTTTTTTCACCTTCACAATCATTGCCAATGTGTTTGGCGCACCTTTCAATGGTGTGTTATCGGAAAAAATTGAACAAAAAATAACTGGTCAACAATTAAGCTTGAACGATCATCAGGGCGAGGGTTACCTAAAATTACTCTCAGGTGCACGCATAGGCATTAGCAATGAATTTCGCAAACTTTTCTATATTGCGATTCGCGCAGTTCCTCTACTACTATTATTTATAATTCCTGGCATCAATATTTTCGCACCCTTTATTTGGTTCATGTTTGGGGCATGGATACTAGCGATTGAATATTTAGACTATCCTATGGGTAATCGAGAATTAACCTTTAAACAACAGCTCACCATCATCAAACAACATCGTTTTCTCTGCCTAGGCTTAGGCATGGGCATGATGGTAATGACCATAATTCCAGGTCTTAACTTTTTTGCCATGCCGGTGGGAGTCGCAGCAGCCACTTCACTCTGGGCAAAACACTTAATTCAACACGCACCTGCAATTGAAAACAAAACATAACGTTACTCGTTACTCGTTACTCGCATTAAAATTCATTAATACTTACTCATTAAAACCATTTATAACGGAACTTCGTTTAAACGAATTACTCTAAATTAGTACTGCAATTAAATCTGTACATTTACATTTGGAGCCTTTAATTAAGGGTATTAACACCTTTAATCAAGGTACGGTGATTCTTTTATATTCAAACCGTGCAATATGAGAGTTGTCGTTCAGAAATGGAACTAAGGAGAATGGCAATGCAAGACGAATTACTCTTAGCAAGAGCCAGAAGACAAGCCAATAAAATGGTTTCTTATTTCATGAGCCAACCCAATGGCTTGTGGCATCTTATCGCGACCATTTCAAAACTACCCCGCTTTGAAGGCGCCTATGAGGAAGAACTACGTAAAGAACTTTGCGAAAAAGCCTCTTCTTTATATCAACACTCAACTCTAGAATTAAACTAGTTTTAAAACTGGTATTAAACTAGAACTAAATTAGCAATAACCGCAAAACATTACTGCGTTGCAAACTGAATACTCTCGACAATTTTTTCTAGCTCAGGCTTTGTTACATCTTCTTGTGCATTAGACGCCTGAAAATTTACAGTAATGACTTTTGAGCCCATTATCGTCAAATAGACCCGCCCATAAATTTCTAAATTAAGATCAGGGCGATTATAAACATTAAGCAGACTTCGAAAATTGACGGCTCTAAAACTTTCTCCATCAATTGTTTCATCATAGATAATACTTGTATTTAACACCTGCTTGGATTTCCCCATGGTATAAACATCTTGGTTCAACCATCGGTCTTTAGTCATCTGCAAATCTTCTTCTGAACTAAATTCTGGGCCGCTAAGTTCACTAACATGCACCGCTACCGAAACCCCGCTTTCATTTTCTGTAGCTTGTTTGCCAAACAACCAAGATCTTGAAATTCCATCTTTATCCAGCTCAACGGCTTGCCAAGATTCCGGTATATCTATGGAAAAATCTGAATAGCTATATTCTTTTGCGAATGCAAAATTGCAAAACCCAACATATATAGCAAAAAAAAATAAGTTAACAGATAAATATTTCATATTTTAAATAAGTATTTTACTTGCTAATGTCCGCTTTTGGCCAATTAGTAAGTACATGGATGTGCGCATATGAGACACATCCTGGATGATGTTTTCAACTTAAATTTTTTTATGACGAATGTCCGCTTTCGGCCAATAGCGGACATTTACGTTTGAAATTCTTTTAGATGCTTATGATTTCGGAAATATTCTTTCCAAGAACTTTCAAAGACTTCTTTGGCAATTAATTCGCCTTTAAAATCTTTATATTCCATATTATTGTCGCACCAAAAGCCATAATCTCTAGTCGTCGGGCCAGCGAGGACAGGATTTTGATCGGCATCTAAACCTATTTCACGCCTAGGATTTTCATCCACAAACTCAATTAGCCATGTGCTTACTAAATGCATTTTATTTTTATAATTTGGATTTGCTTCTCGAATGAAAAAAAATCTACACCTCATAA
>JBGCDX010000073.1:0-2679 GCA_045105815.1 Gammaproteobacteria bacterium | reverse complement strand
TACTTTCATTAGAAAATGCTATCGCATCTTCACCGGAGTCTGCTAATACGTGAAACTCATGTGAAGCGTTGCCACCTATGCTACCTGTGTCTGCTTCTACCGCACGAAATTTCAAGCCAAGGCGATTAAAAATATTATGATATGTGTCGAACATGATTTTGTATGTGTGTTCGAGGCATTCTTTGCTTGAATGGAAAGAGTAGGCATCTTTCATGCTAAATTCACGCGCACGCATAACGCCAAAGCGAGGTCGAATTTCGTCACGGAACTTGGTTTGTATTTGGTAAAAATTAACAGGTAGTTGTTTATAGCTGCGAACTTCTTTGCGAACGAAATCTGTAATGACTTCTTCATGTGTTGGGCCATAACAAAACTCGCGCGCATGACGATCATGCATGCGCAATAGTTCTGGGCCATATTGGTCCCACCGTTCAGATTCTTGCCAAAGCTCAGAAGGTTGCACTGATGGCATTAATACTTCGATGGCGCCAGAATTATTCATTTCTTCACGAATAATATTTTCTACTTTCCGTAAAGTGCGAAGGCCGATAGGCATCCACGTATAGAGGCCAGCGGCAAGGCGCCGAATCATACCGGCTCGCAGCATGAGTTGATGGCTGATGACTTCTGCATCAGCAGGCGATTCTTTTAGGGTGGATATAAAAAACTGACTAACACGCATGAGGAATAGTTACTAAGTGAGGTTTAAATTGAGTTAATAGCACATAGTAACAAGAAGTCGCGACGATCTATATCGTGCGACTAAATATTTTCATAGAATTTTATTTTATTGGGTAAGGACTAGCTACAGTACTCTGAAACTTGCTCTTTGGTTTCTTGAATTTTAGCCTGGCGTTCTTCCTCAGATAGTTTTCGGTAAATATCACCATCTTTAACGGTTACTTGTCCGCGGCTGGTAAGAGATTCCATGTTCTTGGAAGCAATTGTGCAGTTCTCAGCTTTGATTTTGTTACTTTCTTGTTGAACTTGTTTATCGTTCTTTTTCTCAATTCGTTCTTCACGTCTTTTGTCAAAATCATCGGAAGAACTGGTTTCGGCTTTTGCTACAGATGTATTTGCACCTGTCTCATCTTGGTAGACGACCTCAAATTCTACGCCCGGTGCAGGAGGTGTTTGGCTATAAATAACTCTGCCTTCATCGCTCCATTTATATACAGGACCTGCATAAGCAAGTGTTACTAGAGATAGCGCTAAACATACTGCAAATAAAGATTTTGAAATCATGGTTAATTAAGCTAGTTAGATTTTAATAATAACAGTTTAGCAAGAAAGGTTTGAATTTGGGCGAATAGTGTATTTATAGAGGGCTAGACGGGGTCATTCTGACGATAAAAAATTCGTATAGGCCAACGTGGTTACCAAAATGTGAACTGCATAGGTTGTTGATTTTTAGAGTATCAGTCGCATTGGAGGAAAATAGTGAAAGTATTAATTTCATGAGACTTCACAGGGGTATCTGGTGCTATACTTATCCCCCATAAAAAAAATCAATTAGGCTTCAAAGAGGTCTCTATGGCGGATCGAAGATTACAAGTTTTCTATACTGTGGCAAAACTACTCAGCTTTACCAAAGCGGCTGAGACACTGCATATGACACAGCCCGCGGTGACTTTTCAAGTGCGTCAGTTGGAAGAACATTTTAATACTCGATTATTTGATCGAACCCATAATCGTGTGACGTTAACGGAAGCAGGTCGCAAGTCGTATGAATATGCAGAAGAGATATTTGAGCTTTATTCGGAAATGGAAAATTCGATTAAAGAATTGACGGGTGACGTTAGTGGTGTGTTAACGCTTGGTGCAAGCACAACGATTGCTGAATATATGTTGCCAAGCTTATTAAGTGGTTTTACCAAACAATATCCGGATATTCAGTTGCGACTTAAAGTGTCAAATACCGAAGGTATTGTCTCTATGATCGAGAATAGTATGATCGATTTAGGTATTGTTGAGGGGCCGGTTACAAATAAAAATTTATTGGTAGAGAAATGTCGCAAAGATTCTCTTGTAGTGATCGTGCCTAAGGATCATGAGCTAGCATCGAAAACTTCAATCACAATGGATGAGCTATTACATTATCCTTTTATTAGTCGCGAAGAAGGTTCTGGTACTCGGGAAGTAATCATGGACTACGTAGTGGCCCAAGGCTTGGATCGCAATAACCTCAATCTCAGTTTAGAGTTGGGCAGTCCAGAATCAGTGAAGGGAGCAGTAGAGGCCGGCATGGGTGTTTCTATTGTTTCAAATGTAACAATAGAAAAAGAACTTAAGCTTGATAGCCTTTACAAGGTTGATTTGTCTCCACCATTAGAAAGACCATTTTCATTTGTTCGGCAAAGACAGAAGTTTAGATTGCACGCAATGGAGCAGTTATTAGATTATGCGCGTGGATTCTGCAGCCCCTCAAAGTAGTTTGCATTACATTGTTTCTATAATAAATAGACGGCATCCAATTAATTCAAAGGGATGTGCTAATTTTTTCTGTTTTTGTATCTAGTTGCTATCTATATAAACAAAGATGATGAAGTAATTGTCTTAAATAAATAAAAGTTAGAACCTTATTCTAAATTAAGCAGATGATTGGATATATAAGAAATTGGTATCAAAGGCATTTCTCTGATCCGCAAGTAGTTATTCTTGCTTTGTTTATCATCTTTG
>JBGCDX010000072.1:0-34791 GCA_045105815.1 Gammaproteobacteria bacterium | reverse complement strand
CGGTAGCAACCAACACCACCAATGCAGGTAGAAGCTTAAATCGGCGTGTTGAAGTTGTGATTAAAACTCCAGGTCAATAATGTTAACAAATAATGATCTAAATGATTTCATCAAATTTTAACTTAACTTTTACAAATATTAAGAATTTATTTGAGGCGAGAATAATGAGAACATCATATTTATTTCTTACATGCTTTATTGGCCTATTCATAACCAGTCAACTTGCTTTAGCCGATAAAGCAGCGCATTTACCGAAGCCCTTAGTTGAAACAAGATGGCTAGCAGATAATCTTGATGATGTTTTTATTCTTGATGTACGAGTCAGCAATAAAAGATTTATCACAGAACCCGTTTTCAGCACAGACAAAAAAACCGGCAAGAAAATATTACTGAAGGTTGGTGGCCACATACCAACCGCTAACTATATTGATTACAAACCTTTGCGCGGAGATCAAAAAATAGATGGAACAACTATTAAGCATATGTTGCTCAGTAAAAGTGATTTTGAATCGTTCATGCAGCAAGCCGGTGTCAATCAAGACAGCTATATCGTCATAGTAACCAATGCTGAAAATGACTTTGACATCACCATGGCTTCACGCGTTTATTGGCAACTTAAATATTTTGGTCAGAATGAAGTTTCCATCCTGAATGGTGGAACAGCTCAATGGTTAACAGATGGACATGATATCTCCACTACACCAAGCAAACCTTCAAAAGGAAACTGGCAAGCAAAAGGTGAACACAAGAAATTTTTAGCTAATAGTCATGATGTGGAAAATGCGATTGATAGCGATCACACACAACTAATCGATGCACGCACAATCAGCCAGTACCTAGGCACTAGCAAGAGTTCAAAAGTAAGTAATAAAGGACATATCCAAAGCGCTAAGTTCTACCCTGTCGAACTAATGGTAACTAGGAAAATGCCAGTGAAGTTTTTATCTGTAGATGAGTTACATAATGTAACCAATGCGTTAGGCATTAAGCCTGATCAAACTAGCATTACGTACTGCAACAGTGGACATTTGGCTTCAGGAGGTTGGTTTGTTATGCATGCATTACTAGGTCATGAAAATGCAAAACTTTATGATGGATCAATGCATCAATGGACTACTGAGAAAAGACCCGTTGTTAGAATGCTAATTGAATAAATCTACAAGTAAATTCTGAATGAAACCAGACATCAAATGAACTCATCAATTGAAGCAATTAATTATAATAAGCCAGCAGCGCCATGACGACGGGTAGACTTAATACCAATAAACCTATTAACGACCATCGCACGTAGTTTGCAGTTTTTAGTGTAGCGTGATTGCGCACGAATCTCATGATCACGCGCCCGATGAGTAAAATAATATAAAACACAAACCCCGCTAGTATCAGTATGGCAATAACATGCACTTATTTAACCTCCTTTTAATTACTTACAGTAAGCCCATTTTATTACACACGCAGGTCAACTACTTTAACCATTGCATAAACCTTTTTAACGCTTTGCAACGGCCAACTCAATCCCCTGCTCTGCCACGTCCACCAACATTTTAATTTCTTCAGGTGTAATGACGTATGGCGTCATGAAATAAATAACATCTCCCAACGGCCTCAACAGAGCATTATGCTTCAAGCCATGTTTATAGACTTCTAAGCCTCTACGCTCTTGCCATGGATAAGACTGCTTATTAGCTTTATCTTTTACCATTTCAACGGCAGTAACCATCCCGGTTTGTCTGATATCACCAATATGAGGATGTGACTCGAAACGCTCGCATTGTTTTGCAAACTCGGCACTGAGCATTTGATTATTCCCGATCACATCTTGTTCATTGAAAATTTTTAAGGTGGCGAGTGCAGCAGCACAACCCAATGGATTTCCAGTATAACTATGCGAATGCAAAAAGGCAGTTAGGTTTTCGTAGTCATCATAGAACGCGTCATAGACATCGTTTGTCGTGAGTACCACAGATAATGGCAAGTAGCCTCCTGTGAGCCCTTTAGACAGGCACATAAAGTCTGGACTAATGTTTGCCTGCTCGCAGCCAAACATGGTGCCAGTTCTGCCAAAACCCACTGCAATCTCATCTGCAATGAGGTGCACACCATATTGATCACACGCTTTTCTTAACAAGGTTAAATATTCAGGTGAATACATGCGCATGTACCCTGCACATTGAATTAAGGGCTCAACAATGACTGCACAAGCTTCATCATGATGCTGTTCTAAGGTTTTTTCCATATGCGCAAACATTCGTGTCGCGTAGTCCGCTTCTGATTCTCCCGTTTCACGGTTATAACTATCCGGACTTGGGACGGTAATTACATCTAACAACAATGGCTCATAGACTTCTTTGTATAGCGCTACATCACCCAAAGATAAGGCGCCAATGGTTTCACCGTGGTACGAGTTGCTTAAATTTATAAATTTAGTTTTTTTAGTTTTACCTTTGTTCTTCCAATAATGAAAACTCATCTTCAAAGCTACTTCCACCGCAGAAGAACCATTATCGGCATAGAAACATTTTCGCAAAGGCTCTGGTGTTATTTCTACCAACTGCTCTGATAAGTTGATTACCGTTTCATGTGAGAAGCCCGCCAATAGAACGTGTTCCATTTTATCGAGCTGTTCTTTAATGGCATTACTAATCGTTTCATTTGAATGACCAAATAAATTCACCCACCAGGAACTAATGGCGTCTAAATATCGATTACCATCAAAATCTTCTAACCAAACGCCTTTTGCGCTTTTGATGGGCACCATTGGAAGATGCTTATGATCTTTCATTTGTGTACAAGGATGCCAGACGGCATCGAGGTCTCTTTTCTTTAGTTCTTCTGATTGCTTAGACAATGTCAAAATACGTAATCCTTTTATGGTTACTTAATAATGTGCGAGGTATTTATATTAAACCGATGCTATATCCGGCTCTATCTGGGAAAATATTGTCCGTGTGAACCATCAACTTCACTAGCTTCTATAGAAGTAAAAGCTACTGTAATTATGCTTCACATGAAACAAAAACCAACCTAGCGCTTAAAATTCATACTTATGTGCTTGATGTGAAACAAAATACAAAACCTAGAAATTACTTTAACTGTGAATTTCTTTAGCTTCTCACGGTCCTAACGTACACTAAGGTTACTCATGAGCATTAATAGCGTATATATCGTCGATGGCAGTCGCTCTCCGTTTCTAAAAGCGCGAGGTAGGCCTGGTCTTTTTCAAGCTTCCGATCTAGCAGTCCAATCGGCTACACCATTACTCATGCGTCAATCTTTTGAGCCTGAGCAATTTGATGAGGTCATCGTTGGCTGCGTTGGACCTAGCGCTGATGAAGTGAATATTGCGCGAGTAATTAGTTTGCGTTTAGGTTGTGGAGACAAAGTACCTGCATGGACGGTACAGCGCAATTGCGCTTCAGGCATGCAATCAATTGATAGTGCGTTCTCAAACATTTTGTTAGGCAAATCTGACTTAGTGTTAGCAGGTGGCGCCGAAGCAATGAGTCACTCCCCTGTTTTATTTAATCATCACATGGTGAACTGGTTAGCAGATATGAATCGCGCCAAAACACCTTTGAAAAAAATAAAAACCATTACACAATTGCGCCCAAAGTTTTTTGCACCCGTTATAGGTTTATTAAAAGGCCTAACAGATCCTGTTGTTGGATTATCAATGGGACAAACTGCGGAAAATGTTGCACAAAAATTTAACATTAGCCGTCTTGAAATGGATCAATATGCGGTAGATAGTCATTTACGCTTGGTGCATGCACAAGAAAATGGATATTTTGATAATGAAATGGTGCATGTCTACGATGATAAAGGAAATGCCTATTTCAAAGATGATGGCGTTCGTCCGGACTCTAGTATAGAAAAGCTTGCAAAACTCAGGCCTGTATTTGACAAAAAACATGGCAACGTCACGGCTGGCAACAGCGCACAAATTACTGATGGCGCCTCGTGGCTAATTCTTGCCAGTGAACGAGCAGTTCAAAAACACAATCTTAATGTAATTGGACGTTTAGTCGCTTCCAACTGGGCTGGATTAGACCCACGGCACATGGGGTTAGGACCGGTGCACTCAACCATTCCCATGTTAAGTCAACACAACCTAACGGCTAATGATATCGACTATTGGGAGCTCAATGAGGCGTTCGCAGCACAAGTCTTGGGATGTTTGGCTGCATGGAAAGACCCTCAATACTGCCAAGAGCATTTTGGCTTAGATTCAGCCTTTGGTGAAGTTCCACATGAAAGACTTAATGTAGATGGTGGCGCGATCAGCATGGGGCACCCTGTGGGTGCTAGTGGTACGCGAATCGTGCATCATGTGCTAAATGTTTTACAGCGCAACAACGCTAAACTAGGTGTAGCCACGATATGCATTGGCGGCGGTCAAGGTGGCGCTATGCTAGTCGAAAATTTACAGTAAGCACTTAAGCATGCCTGAAGAAACATTCAAACACTGGAAAGTTGATCAACAAGACAATGGAATTGTCTGGCTAGGCATGGATGTTGAAAACAATAGCACTAATGTTTTATCTGCAACTGTGTTGGCTGAGTTATATCAAATCTTATCTAAATTTTCCAAAAAACCACCAGCAGGAATTGCGATAACCTCTAACAAGGATAATGGTTTTATCGCTGGAGCTGATGTTAAAGAGTTTACTCAAATATCTAATCAACAAGAAGCACTTGAGCTCGTCCAGTTCGGACAAAATGTTTTTAAACTTCTCGATAAAATGCCATGCGCAACCATTGCTGTAGTAAATGGCTTCTGCATGGGTGGCGGTCTGGAGCTTGCCTTAGCGTGTGATTATCGAGTTGCACTTAAAGACTCAAAAACACGATTATCATTACCTGAAGTGCGGTTAGGTATTCATCCCGGTTACGGTGGAACTGTACGTATTTTGCGACATGTGAATCCATTGATTGCAATGGATCTTATGCTTACAGGAAGAAGTGTTAGTGCCGGCTACGCAAAAAAAATTGGCTTAATCGATGACGCAATCCCAATGAGATTGTTACGCGGTGCTGCTGATAAAATACTGTTAAATAAACCTAATAAGAAAAAAGCACCTAAGGTTTCGAAAATATTAAACAACAAATTAATCAGACCTATTATTGCCATGCAAATGCGCAAACAAGTAGCCAAAAAAGCTAAGCCGGAACACTACCCTGCCCCTTATGCAATCATAAATCATTGGCTTAAATTTTATGGCAATGAAGATAAAATGTTACAACATGAAGCACAGTCCGTAGCTGCGCTAAGCACTACTGATGCAGCGAGAAATCTTGTGCGGGTGTTTTTACTGCAAGACGAACTGAAAGCACTTGCTACGTCCAATCCTGAGAAGAAAGATGAAAAAATAAAGCATGTACACATCATCGGTGCCGGTGTAATGGGTGGCGACATCGCAACATGGTGTGTATCGCAAGGTTTACAGGTAACCTTGCAAGACTTAAAGGCCGAGAGCTTGGCAAAAGCCAAACAAAGAGCATATAGCTACTTTAAGAAGCGCTTAAAAAAGCCATTATTGATTAAAATAGCAATGGATCGTTTTGCATTAGACATCAACGGCTACGGTATACAAAAAGCAGACATTGTTATCGAGGCAATTTTTGAAAACAAAGAAGCTAAACGAGACTTATACACATCGATCGAACCAAAACTCAAGAAAGGTGCACTTATTGTCACCAACACATCTAGCATTGAAATTGAGCAATTGTGTGATGCTATCACCGACCCTACTCGACTCGTCGGCCTTCACTTCTTTAATCCAGTCACCAAGATGCCTTTAATCGAGATTGTAAATGGCGTTCAAACAGATCCTAAAATTGCACAACGTGCAATAAATTTTGCTAAACAAATTGGTAAATTACCTTTACCAACAAAAAGCACTCCAGGATTTTTAGTAAATAGGATATTAACACCCTATATGGTCGAAGCGGGTTTGCTACATGAAACAGGACACTCTATAAAAGATATCGATCATGCTGCCAAAGAATTTGGCATGCCTATGGGTCCCATAGAACTTGCAGACACGGTTGGCTTAGATGTTGGCTTTCATGTTGCTAAGCTTTTAAGTGGTGCTTATGGTTACAATATTCCAAGTTCGTTCGAAGTGATGGTAAACAAAGGTCAGTTAGGCAAAAAATCAGGCCAAGGCTTCTATACATGGAAAAAAGGCAAAAAAATATCGCCAAAAGAAAAATCAACTAATAGTGATAATAAAACTATTCAAGACCGACTTATTTTGAGATTTCTAAATGAAGCCGTTGCCTGTCACCGAGAAGGCGTTGTGGCCAATAAAGACCTGCTCGATGCCGGCATAATCTTTGGAACGGGATTTGCACCTTTCAGAGGTGGTCCTATTAACTACATTGAAACGATGGGCGCCGCTGCTATGCATCGCTCACTTAGTAAACTAAATATTCAACATGGTGATCGCTATTCACCAGATTCTGGCTGGCAAAACCTTAGGCAGTAAACTACCTTATTTTAACTTTTCCAATCTAACATTGGCTAAATTTTGCTGATTTAATAGACACATATAGATAATATAGTAAATTAAATATCAATCATTACTTGTTGTAATATATGGATATTATTTATATATTTTTAAATATTGCCCTAAAATAGTGCTTTTATTGACGGCCCTACTACACTAAAGTGAATTGACAATAAAAATAGATGTAAGCGCACGAAAAAGCTTACACACAATTAATATCTTTAGGAGGATCAAATGGAAGCATTAATGCCATTAATCATGCAGTTAATAAGTGGAGCGGTAGGCGGAAACGTTATTGGTGCAGTAGCGAAAAAATTAAGCCTAGGCTTTTTAGGTAACACTGTTGCTGGCTTAGTCGGAGGCGGCTTAGGAGGTCACTTCCTTGGCGACACAATCGGCAGCATGCTGGGAAGCGGCATGGGCGGAAGTATTGGTGCAGCGGCAGGCGGTGGCGGTATTGTTATGGTCGTTATCGGTCTCATTAAGAGCATGATGGCCAAGTAATTTTCATGGCGCCTATGTTAAATATAGGCGCTAGTTTTAATTCCATATAGAATATTTCTACATCCAAACAGTAGTCAGTAGAACCCCTTATCACCCACCACTAAAAAATATCAGACGTTTATATGCAACGCATTACGAGCGTGTTGTGAATCTTAGTTAACCACGACCACCACGGCTATCATTTTTAGGGCGTGCTTCGTTAACTCTTACGCTACGACCTTGTACATCTGTTTGATTAATAGCATTGATCGCAGCTTCACCTTGTGTATTGTCCGGCATTTCTATAAACCCAAATCCCTTTGATCGTCCCGAGTCTCTATCCATAATTATATTAGCACTAGAGACTTCTCCGTGTGTGGTAAATAATTCACGAAGTTCTTCTTCTGAAATACTGTAAGGCAAATTACCAATATAAATATTCATCCTCACTCCTATTTAATGTGAACTGTGCATAATCACTTCATCGGCAAGGCAATCCACAACTTTGGCGGTAAAAAAGATCATGGTCATACTTGTGTTTGATAGTTAAGAAAATAAAACAATACATAAAATGCAGTGCAGACACTACAAAGAACAAACATTGGGAATTCTTTACATAGAAACAAAATAAGACAGACAAAATTAAGATAAGAAAATATTGAATGATATGATATGACCTAAAGATGTTTGAACACTATAATAAAACAATTACCAACTTGTTTTAGATACTGCACTAAACACCTATATCTGTCTATTATTATACTCTATTTTAGGCGTTTCCAACTAAGCAATAGTTAAGTACAACTTATTTGCAACGCAATACATTCCACTGACCACTAAGAGGATGTCGCAGCCACGGATATTTATCATCTGATACGTTTATCCAATATGGTTTGCCAGCCTTGCGCCAAGGATCATACACAAGACCTTCTGACCAATTTGAATCAGCAGCGTAAATTACAACTGTATTATGTTCACGTAATTTACTGCCTAGTCTCGAGACTAACCAATCAAACTTTAATGAATTTGCATTCAACATTCGCAACTTTAGGTGAAGGTCTTCAGCCCAATGACAACATAAGCCCCTGTCCCTTGCTCCTGTATTTACAAGCATATTATGAAATAATGCAGGACTTTCCATGTTGTATTCAACTGCTAAGTTGGTAGTGACATTGAACAGTAAATGCGAAGTGTTAGTAGCCTCTGTTAATGAAATCTCATTAGACAAAGAATAAATAGCCATCGTAAGTTTTTCTTTTTCATTGATAGTGTCCTCAGCAGATGGCACGTGTGTGCATGCGCATAGAATAAATATAATTAGACTACCCACGAACTTACGTATTGCAAAATTGCAAATGCATGCGTTGATCATCGACAAGTTACTATAAAATTAATGATCAATCAGGCTTGATTGCATATTGACCACTACCCAGTAGCATGATGATAAAACCTGTAATTAAGTAGAAAATTTGCAATTCGATACTCCAACCACCGTGTTGAGTCAAACTAAGCAAATCATCAAGGTGCACAAGTACAATAGCAAATAGCATGTTTAGAAAAATCAAGAACCCACCAAATCGTGCATATATTCCGAGGATAAGCAATATTGGCGCGACTATTTCGCCAACATAAACACCATATGCAAGTACAGAATGTAACCCAAGCGTTTCAAGTTGATTTTTAATAAAACCAAGTGTCTGCAAATCAAGCAATTTATCAACACCATGAAACAACATCAGTATGCCGACTGTCATCCTTAGTATGAACTTTGCTACATCTTCACTTCGATAAAAACTACTCATAGGCACCTTAATTATAACTCTTATATATGTAGACGGTCTTTAGTATACAATCCAAACTGCAAATATTTATTTATACGGTAATATCGTTTTTCAATTTTCAAAGCCTTCCTGGATATAGTCACAGCCAAATTCAGTAGCCTTTAAACTACTTGTATCGGATATTGTCATAACCTTTACTATTCTAACTAATCTAACTAAAATTTTTACGTAATTTATCGAAAATGAAAACTAGATCAAAGCACCCTCATGTAGCAAATTCAACCATATTAATATGTTTACTATTCGGCACATGCCTATTATCCAGCAATGCTTTGGCAAAAGATCCTGCAAGAATCATTGCAGGTTGGGTTGAAAAAGTACGAATTGAACATCAGGATTTTAAGGTCAAAGCCAAATTAGATACTGGCGCAAAGACTTCTTCTATAAATGCCATAGACATTAAATCTTTCAGTAAGGATGGTGAAAAATGGGTGAGATTTACCCTTATTTTGACAGATAATGAGGACAATCAACATGCAATTGAAATGGAAAGACCGCGATCTCGGCGAACCAAAATTAAAAATCATGATGGCAATCATGACAAGAGGTATGTCGTAGATTTAGACATGTGTTTTAATGGGCATATTGTATCAACAGAATTTACCTTAGCTAACAGAAGTGAATATATTTATGATGTATTACTGGGCCGTCGGTTCCTTAAAAAGTTTGCAATCGTAGACCCTAAGAGAATTTTCCTTACATCTGATCACTGTGAAGATTAACCATAGCTAACAATTAGATCATTTTTACTATAATTTCGATTAATAATTTTTATGCAGAACCTAGCAATCCGTTTTTGGTCGATATTATTTATTTCAGTTGGTTTAGCGATCATTGCACACAAAGTTTTTCAATTAGGTATACCCATTACCCCAGACACCTCTACACAAACATGGACAATTCAAGCGCAACTCGCCTTTAATGGAAATGGAAAAAACATAAAGGCAACATTATCTGTCCCTAATATTACCCCGGGATTTGCCAAAATAGATGAGCACTTTATTTCAGGAGACTTCGGCTTAAATGCAAACACAAAAGGCGACAATAAAGCTGCAACATGGGCAAAGCGCAAAGCAAAAGGAACTCAAACACTCTATTATCGAACAACGGTTACACGCTCCAACATTGAGCCTAAATGGTCAACAGTTCCAAAGTATCCTGAAGCTCCAATATTTTTTGAACCATACCTAACTGCTGTTAACAAAATCATAGAAGACACCAGAAGCCAATCAGCAGATACAGAAACTTTTACTTTTGAACTCATTGATCAACTTCGTAACTCTGCAAAAAACGAAAATATTTCATTAGTAAGAGGTTTAGCCAGAACTGACATCCAAGTAGCGGAGTTACTAACCAAGCTTTTAGCCGTTGCGCACATTCCAACACGTGAGTTATGGGCTATAAAGCTAGAAGATTCAGCTAATAACTTACAACCACAAATTTTTATACAAGCATACAATGGTGATGAATGGTTAACCTTTCATCCAAGAACAGGAGCGTTAGGTATTCCTAATGATTATGTTGTTTGGAAAGTAGGACACGGTCCACTGTATAGTTTGCAAGGCGCAGATGATGGTGAGTTACGTTTTTCTATTTCAGAATCGTATATAGATCTACTTGAGGTTGCGAAATTAAATACTAAAAAATCTAATTCTCTTCTAGGTAAGCTAACTTTATTTTCCTTACCCGTAAATAGTCAGATTACTTACAGTTTGATTTTAATGGTGCCACTTGGTGCATTGATTGTTGTGTTTATGAGAACGCTCATTGGTATTCAGACTTTTGGAACCTTTATGCCCATCTTAATTGCTATAGCATTTCGTGAAACCCAACTGTTATGGGGTATCGTACTATTTACAGCTATTGTATCTGTTGGTCTATTGATACGTTTATATCTAGAACGCCTCCGCTTATTACTCATACCTAGACTTACCGCGATACTTGTCATCGTTGTCATGCTTATGTTGTTAATAAGCTTCCAAACGAGCCAGTTAGGACTTGATCGATTATTATCCATATCTTTATTTCCAATGGTCATTCTTGCTATGACAATAGAACGTATGTCTATTACTTGGGAAGAGAACGGAGCACAAACAGCATTAATACAAGGCTTGGGCAGCCTTCTTGTCGCCTGCCTTGGATACCTTGTAATGACCAACAAACATTTAGAATATCTTATGTTTGCATTTCCTGAATTCTTGTTTGTCATCTTAGGAATATGCATATGGATGGGCCGTTATACGGGTTACCGTGTAAGTGAGTTATTTAGGTTTCGTGACTTTAAAAGTTCCACATAGAAGTTATGCTTAGTTTTGCAAATCCATTCTTATTAAGGAAACAAGGTGTGCTCGGTATTAATCAGCGTAATAGCGATTACATCATGCGTTATAACAAGAGAAAGCTGTACCCTCTTGTAGACGATAAATTGCAAACCAAACAACTGGCTATTAACGCAGACATAGCCGTACCTAAACTTTATTCAATTGTAAGATTTAATCATCAACTAAAACATTTAGAAGCTCTTTTACAAGAGCATAATGATCTTGTCATTAAACCAGCACACGGTAGTGGTGGCAATGGAATACTAGTCCTTACCGGAAAAATTGGGAAATTATATAAAACCCCTAGTGGAGAATTAATTAGCGTAAACACAATAAGACATTACATTTCCAATATTTTATCTGGCATGTATAGCTTAGGCGGCATTCCTGATAGCGCATTCCTTGAATATCGTATTCTATTTGATCCAGTGTTTGATGAAGTTAGTTTTAAAGGTGTGCCAGATATACGCATAATTGTATTTCGAGGTGTACCTATATCTGCAATGGTTCGACTACCCACCAGCGAATCAAATGGCAAAGCAAATTTACATCAAGGGGCAATAGGCGTTGGTATTGATCTTAAAACTGGTAAAACTACACATGGTGTGGTTGGAAATACTATCGTTACTGACCATCCAGATACCGGTCATTCTATAGAACATTTACAATTACCTTACTGGGACAATATTTTAGAAATCGCAATCAAATGCTCCGATACAGTGGGATTGGGTTATTTAGGTGTAGATATCGTCTTAGATCGTACGCTGGGCCCTCTGATGCTTGAATTGAATGCCCGACCAGGCTTGAATGTCCAACTAGCCAATCAACTTGGATTATTAGCAAATTTAAAGTATCTCGAGCAAAAGGACAAAATACCTACCGATGTGCATCAACGAGTCGTTTTAGCTCAGTCATTAAGCGAATAGATACAATACCAATATATTATTAACATGCGCGTCTACATAATCAAAAGTGTAACAATATTATTGTTTCTTTTTATACAATTTGGTAATGCTTGCTTTGCAGAAGAAGCTAGAAGTAATAAAGAAGAAAACATATTAGACACAAGTGTTGAAGATACTGAAGAAATTAAAGTTGCACCTAATCTTAACCTTAAAGATGTAGCACCCGCACCAGAACCTGTAACGGTTACGCCTAAAGAAAAAAGAGACTCTGAAACTACAATAACACCCAAACAAGAAGTTAAAGATAAAACTGATGAAAATGTTGAATCTACAAATCAAGAAGATGACTATCCCACTGCATCTGCAGTAAAAGAAAAACCTAAACGTGAAAAACTCGTTATATTAGGCGCTGAAGTTCCACCTAGCACTTCAACACGTCTTGCATGGTCTCCACAAGTTAGTATTTCAGGTTTAGCACTACCAACCCCCGTGTTAGTAATCAATGGTGCTAAACCTGGCCCTACTTTATGTCTTACAGGTGCAATTCATGGAGATGAACTAAACGGAATTGAAGTTGTGCGTCGCGTAATGTACGACATATCACCCGACGAGTTAAACGGCACACTAATTGGTATACCCATCGTTAATCTTCAAGGATTTCAACGTGGTTCACGGTATCTATCTGATCGACGTGATTTAAATCGTTATTTCCCAGGTGAAGCCAATGGAAGCTTAGCATCAAGAATTGCAAATTCATTATTTACTGAAGTAATTAGTCATTGTAATTATTTAATTGATATACATACCGGTTCATTACGTAGAACTAATCTTCCACAAATACGTGCAAATATGAGTAACCCCAATATTGCTAAATTTGTTCAAGGCTTTGATAAAATTGCTGTCGTCCATCACAGTGGTAACCCAGGCATGTTACGTACTGCTGCTAATAACGCAGGAATTATCTCTGTAACCATGGAACTTGGTGAATCATTACGTATTCAAGAAAATCAAATTGTTGCAGGCACACATAGTGTAAATAGTTTGCTTGATAAGTTTGAAATGTACCCACGTGTATTTATCTGGGGTGATCCTAAACCCGCTTACTATCAATCCACATGGATACGTGTAGAAAGTGGTGGTATTTTATTTAACAAAATGGGCTTGGGTGAGAATGTTTCTATTGGTGATGTTTTAGGCATTGTTACTGATCCCATCACAAACCAAAGCGCTGATTTAACATCTCCCATTAAAGGCCACATCATTGGTATGGCGGTGAACCAAGTGGTTATGCCAGGCTTTGCAGCATTCCATATTGGCATTGAATCAAATCAGGAAGAAATGACTAAGGCAGACGAAGAAACACCATTAGAGGTAACCCCTAATGGCGAACTTGATCCTGAGTAAATAAACTTGAATAAAATATTTTTTAAGACTTAAGTATCTTAATGTTTATATAGTTATTTTTCTTACAGTAACGGAAGAGAAATACAGATAACCATATCAACTCTATAAATATTAACGGGTACGCCCATCCAAAAAACAAAGCACCTAACTTACGGGCATCATCTATTTCCTGAAATTTTGTAATCTCTATAGTTGTTGATATTGAAGACATATCAATCTTACTAATTAATAGAGATGTTATAATTACAAGAACCCAACCAATTAAGATCGCAACCATACCCCTAACTGCGGTTACTTTTGCATTATTAAATGGATTCTGGAAAGTAAAAATACCGTAAATAACGAAAATTCCAATAAGAATTAATACGAATTTATACATATCACCCCAAATTCATGTATTTATTATTAGTATTGATCAACTATAGGTATATATTTATCTGTAAAGTGTAGCCAAAATTGATGACCAAATGTAGTTTGGTCATTTTATCTGTGAAGCGTTTCCCTTATTTTATTAAAAATGAGTGAGTTATCGTAAGATAGCCTTACTTTCTACTAATTATTTATATGCCAGATTAGAACAAAATTTAATCTACAACTATTACTAGTCATATAACCCTAGTGTAATTAAGTCTTAAACCAGCTTCTACACAGTTATTATAATATTTATATAGGCACTTTATGGAATCCAATTCGATTACATCTTTTAAACAACTGGCTTTAAAAGATACTCTACTAAAATCATTGGATGAAATTGGGTACGAAACGCCTTCCCCTATTCAATCACAAACCATACCCCTATTACTTGAAGGTAAAGACTTAGTTGGGCAAGCACAGACAGGTACCGGTAAGACAGCAGCATTTGCACTACCCATTCTTAGCAATTTAGATCTCAAACAAAAAGACCCACAGGTATTAGTGTTAGCACCTACCCGTGAACTTGCTATTCAAGTAGCAGAAGCGTTTAAGAAGTATGCAACCCACTTAAATAATTTTCATGTCTTACCTATTTATGGCGGACAAGATTATCGTGGACAGATACGATCACTGCAACGAGGTGTTCATGTTGCGGTAGGCACACCTGGCCGTGTTATGGATCACATGCGGCGTGGGACATTAAAATTAAATAACTTAAAAACTTTAGTGCTTGATGAAGCTGATGAAATGCTACGCATGGGTTTTATTGATGACGTTGAATGGGTACTTGACCAAATCCCTGAAGAAAGACAAATAGCTTTATTTTCAGCAACCATGCCACAGCAGATTCGTAGAATTGCGAATAACTATTTAAACGATCCTGTAGAAATCACTGTAAAAGTTAAAACTACTACAGCGGAGACTATACGCCAACGCTTTTGGCCGGTCAGTGGAATGCATAATAAACTCGATGCATTAACAAGAATATTAGAAGCTGAAAATTTTGATGCGATGCTGATTTTTGTTCGTACTAAAACAGCAACCACTGAACTTGCCGATAAATTAGCCGCGAGAGGTTACTCTACTGCGGCTTTAAATGGTGATATTGCACAAAATACTCGTGAACGAACCATTCATCAATTAAAGAATGGGAAAATTGATTTATTAGTTGCAACTGATGTTGCTGCACGAGGCTTAGATGTACAACGTATTAGTCATGTAATTAATTTTGACATTCCCTATGATACTGAAGCATATGTTCACCGAATCGGCCGAACCGGTCGCGCAGGACGTGAAGGAGATGCAATATTATTTGTAGCACCTCGTGAAAAACGACTACTTAGTGCTATTGAAAAAGCCACTAAGAAAAAGATTGAATTGATGGAATTACCATCAACAGAATTGATTAATGATAAGCGTATTGAAAACTTTAAACAGAAAATAACCAATACGTTAGCAAGTGAAGATTTAAGTCTTTTTACTCAATTAATCGAACAATATCAAACAGAACATAATGTACCTGCGAATGATGTGGCTGCGGCATTAGCAGTATTACTTCAAGGTGATACACCTTTACTATTAAAGAAAAAACCCCATGCCGTTCCTCCCAAAGATTGGGATAGAGAAGATTCTCGAGGCAGTGATAGAAAGCCTAGAAATAGAGATAGGAACAAATCGAGAAGAAATAAAGACTCGTCATCAAGAAATGACCATGAAGTAGAAGAAGGCATGAAACGCTTCCGTTTAGAAGTGGGCCATAAACATGAAGTAAAACCTGGCAATATTGTGGGCGCTATAGCGAATGAAGCAGGACTTGATAGCAAACATATAGGAAGAATCGTAATACACGATGATTACAGTGTGATCGATCTACCTGATGGTATGCCAAAAGATATATTTGCAACACTAAAGAAAACTTGGGTTTCTGGCACGCAACTTAATATTTCAGAATTGGGCTCAAACTCAGCATCTAATAGCTATAAAGATAACTCTGATAGAAAACCTAAATCAAATAAAAAGCCAAGGTCCAGATCTAAACCTAAGACTAAGCCTGGTAATAAACCAAAAAATAAAGAAAAAAAGAAAAAGAAGAAAAAACTTACTTTAAGCTAGACTCTTAGAGATTGTCTTAGAAACATTATTAACATCAAGATTAGCAAAGTTCCTACCCACATCACTACGTAGGTTCTCATATGCTTTTTGGCTTTCTCCTTTTTCCACCAAGTACGTGGACTAATCCCTTTCGTTAAGAATACGATATTACATGCCAAGTTGACGCATACAATATTAACAGCCAATAGCAAAACGGCACCTAATGCGAAATCTATTCTCCCATAACCCAACATAATCCCAAAAGTAGCTGCTGGTGGCAATAAAGCAACTGCTACCATCACGCCTACCAGTACACTTGACAGTCCAGTGGTTAAAGAAAGCGCAGCTGCAGCACCTGAAGCCAGTGCTAAGGCTACAGAATCTAACCCAACTTCAGTTCGTGAAAGAAGTTCAGGGCTAAAGGTGTCTGTTGGCCATACATATCCAATCACGATCGACATAAAAACAGCAATAACAATGCCTACAAATGTTGTAAAAGTGGACTTAACCATCAATAAAACATCGCCAAGCGCAGTTCCCAAACCTAAAGCAAGATTTGGTCCCAGCAAAGGCGCAATCACCATCGCACCTATGATTACCGCAACATTATCTTTAATTAAGCCTACCGCCGCTACAATAGTAGACAATACTACTAACAGCACAAACCCAGTATCTAAATGAGAATTCTTCTCTACACCCTTATAGAGCATCTCTCTACTCGCAGTCGCCAAATCTTCTTCTCTTCGTTCATCGTAAGATAATTTTGGCAAGGCTACCTCTATAGGCATCACTACTATTCTTTCATTAGGTTGTGTTTCTAATGCTTGTTGTAACTTATCGAGTGTTTTTTGAATTTTGTTGTCTGGAACTAATAGCCGCATTTGCTGCAGCCCATCTTCGCCTAACGTTCCCAGTCGAAAATCGCTTAATTCTAAATGTTCGGCTATGGCAGACACCGTATCAACGTGTCCTGTATCACATACTACTTCTACATATTTCATAGCAAAACACCAAATTAACTAAAATTGAAAACTACTTAGTCAGCTTTAAAATTATTCGATAAATATTTATCAAGGTGATTAGCAAATGCTTGACGATCACTCTGACTAAGCGGTGGTGGCCCTCCAGAATGCTCACCGCTAGCACGCATACTATCCATGAAATCACGTACCTCTAAACGATTCTTTATAGTTCCTTCAGTATACATTTCACCACGAGGGTTCAAAGCTAACCCACCTTTATCAATTACTTCAGCAGCTAATGGAATATCACTTGTAATGACAAGATCATTTTTAATAAGTCGCTTTACAATTTCATTGTCTGCCGCATCAAATCCAGAAGGCACCTGGAGCATGGTAATATTTTTTAGTGATGGTTTTTTAATGGGTTGATTTGCGACTAATGTTAATTCAATACCTGTACGTTCTGCAGCACGGAACAAAATATCTTTGATAACGACAGGACAAGCATCTGCGTCTACCCAGATTTTCATAATAAGATATTATGATTACTTACTCATTACATAATTCAAGATTTCTACTACTTGTTCTGGCGTTTGCGCCCATGCCATCGCAGCAGCATCCACCTCTTTTAATGGATGTATTATGTCTTCATCATGTAAAGTGATGTATGGCTTACCTAATGCAGCGCAACAACCTGCATCAAAGGCTGCATTCCATTGTTTATACTTATCTCCAAACCGAATTACTGCGATATCACAACCCTCTATTAATGTTTTAGTACGTATAGCATTTACCTTTGATGATTTATGATCTCGCCAAAACTTGCTTGATTCTTTACCTAACACATCACCTGCTGCATCACTTGCTTCGTGGTCGGTTACAGCAGATGTAAAATGTACAGACAAGCTATTCTCTTTAGCGCCTGTTTGTATTTTTTCACGCCAATCCGTGTGAATTTCGCCTGACAGATAAACTAACCATTCCATATAGATATCTTCTTAAATGTTGTAGAGATTTAAACAGAACTTGTAGATATATAAATTACACAAGAAACCACTTAGCATATTAGCAGCTAAGTGGTTGATAGTATGTTTAATACCTAGTGAACGTGCCCGTGTGATATTTCTTCCTCAGTGGCTTCACGAACACTGATGATATTAACATCAAAGTTCAATTCAACCCCTGCTAAAGGATGATTTGCATCAACCGTGACCATATCTCCTTCAACATGCTTAACCACAATGCGTTGCATTTCACCATTTGGATTTTTTGCTTCAAAAGACATACCTGGCTCAATATTGTCAACGCCTTGAAAAGCAGCTTTTGGTACTGTTTCGATTAGCTCATCCATAACCTCACCATAACCTTCAGCTGGTGTTACTTTTACGGTAAGCGAATCACTTTCAACTTTGCCCACTAACTCTTTTTCTAAACCAGGTATTAGATTCCCGACACCATGCAAATAAGTAAGTGGCTCCATGCCTTCGGAAGTATCAATTACATTTCCATCATTATCAGTAAGCTTATAATGCATGCTCACTACTGAATTATCACCAATCATCAACGACATATCTTTTCCTCATTTAATAAATTTTCCACATTTTGACCACCGCTTAGATGTGGCTAATATGTTCATTATTACTGGGATAGAATTAAAATTCTATACAACACATAAGCTATAAATATTATAGTGATTACGAAAATGGGGATTGGGATATTATTGGTTTTTTCAACTATCAAATAAGGATTAAGTACGAGATATTCCTCTATTACAGTCTTAGCTTCTTTTAATCCAATCGACCTTTTAGTACGTAGAATCTTGATTGCGCTGATCTTATTACCCTGCTCTAGCTCTTCTATGACTTCTGATTCTAAATACATTTTAGTTTGTTCATTTAATACAGATTCCCATAAAAATTATACGATAAGCACTATTTATTACGTGCGGTGTGCGGTGCTCTAATGTACATAAACAATGAAATGATAAACATAAACAATGACAGGTACATGACATATCTCCACATGCTGTTATAGCTTTTTAACACTCTGACGTCATTTACGTAAATAGTCTCACATGCACCATTACCTTGATCTTTACGAGTAATACTCGTACTCCGTAAACCACCATTACTCAAGTTTTCATAACTAGACAGCCAACCAGTAATTCTAATTTGATCACCAATATTAATTTTTCGAAGTTTTTTACGTATATATTCATCATCTGAAATAAGATGATTATTTGATAATTGCTCAGTATTAAAATTATCCCACGCATGTTGATTACGTGTTTCAAAATTACATGTAAATTGCCCGTTCCAAAATTTTATTTTTGGTAAAAATTCAGTAAAGGCGCTTTTATCCCACACCACACAATAATCTGCAACATTTAGATGATCATTCCATCGTTTATGTAAATTGTAATTACCATCATGAAGCTCATATGAAACTACCAACCCATACAATTCATACTCAAACAACGGTTGAATTTTATATTCGATATTATTAATAGTAGTAGAAAAAGAAATCTTTTTTGCTATTCTTTGACTAGGCTCTTGTCTGAGCTCTTCAACAATCGTCATGTCGTTAGACAAATCATTTCTATTCCAGAAGCTAATGGTCAACAACACAAAACTTAACGGAATTAAATATTTCCAGATCACAGTAGTTACTAAAATGAATTATGTCTTATTAGCTAGTTCTATAATTTTAGATGGATCGTATCCTTTTAATACCTCACCATTTATGAGCAGCATCGGCACGCCCCTACCCCCTAAACGCTTAAACTGCTCTCTTCCTTCAGGCGACTTCTCAATGTCATATTCATGAAACTTAATATTGTTTTTAGTGAGTAGCTCTCTTGCTTTTTCACAGTAGCCACACCAAGATGTTGCATATAGGATCACTTCCCCGTCATGAGCAGCAGAGTAGTCTGGTGGAGGATTTATAAAATTAGCAATTGTAGACCAATTTAAAACCACAGCAACAACCGCAATAATTATATAATATTTTTTCAATTTAAATCCTTAAAAGTATTTACGCCCAAGATTTTTAATTAATATCCAATGATACTTTAATGCAACTCTGTAATATTTTATTTAGCTTAGCTTTCCCCAATTTATTCATTAGCTCTATATTGCGAGCTGGAATCAAATCTACATTCTCATAACTATCAATTGCTTTCTCAACCCTTTCTTCTCGGAGAAGGTGCAACATAGGAAAAGGTGATCGGTTGGTATAATTTTCAACATCACTCGGTTGAGTGCCACCAAACTGATAGTCAGGATGAAAACTCGCTATTTGAAACACACCTTCTAATTGCATTTCTACCAATAATTTATCTACATAATCGAGAAATTCATTATAAACATAGAAATCTTGCAGTACATTAGGGTGAATAAGAAAGCCAGTTTCAACTGACTCATCATTCATCATAAATTCCAACTCTGCTTGTAGTGATAAAAGTAGATTCTCTTCCGTAGCAGATTCTGTTACAACAAAACGTATATTATTTTTCATCAACTCACGCTTGGCAAATGGACAGATGTTGTGTATTACAACAAATGATTCAATCCATGTGCGTACAGATAGAATTACGTCACTTTTTTTCAAAGTTAAATAAGAAAGGGTTGATTAACTATATATGGACAGCGCGCTCATCAACGGCTAAAGCTGCTTCATGCATCCCTTCTGCTAGGCTGGGATGTGCATGGATAGTACGAGCAAGATCTTCTGTACTCAAATCTGACTCCATGGCTACAACGGCTTCTGAAATTAATTCAGATGCATTTGGGCCAAGAATATGAACACCTAAAATACGGTCGGTTTCTTTATCCGCAATTATTTTAAACATACCTTCGGTATCTCCCATAGCCCGTGCTCGACCTAACGCCATGAATGGGAAGGTGCCTAGTCGATACTTAATACCATTCTCTTTGCATTCCTGCTCGGTCTTTCCTGCCCACGCAATTTCAGGCCAGGTGTAGATCACCCATGGAATATTATCGTGATTCATTACCGCATGTTGTCCTGCTAACATTTCTGCGACAGCAATACCTTCCTCTGAACCCTTATGTGCAAGCATTGCTCCACCTATCACATCACCAATTGCATACACGTTTTCAGATGATGATTGCCATTGATTATTAGTCTCTATAAACCCCTTTTGATCTGTTTTAATATTTGCTAACTTTAAATCCAGACCTTCAGTATTGGCTTTTCGGCCTACCGCAACAATTAATTTATCTACTTCTAATGACTTTTCTTCACCATTGGTTTCATACTTAACCAATGCTTTACCATTATTTACAGTTACATTTTTAACTAAACTATTTAAACGTATATCCAAACCTTGTTTATTTAATATCTTATGGGCTTCTTTGGTTATAGCTTTATCTGCTGTTGGCAGAAAATCAGACATGGCTTCAAGAACTACTACATCCGAACCTAAACGATTCCACACACTACCCATCTCTAATCCAATTACGCCAGAACCTATTATTCCTAGACGCTTAGGAACTGCTTGCAAATTTAATGCACCTGTAGAGTCTAAAATGGTTTTATTATCTACCTTTGCTATGGGTATATCGATAGGTATAGAACCACTTGCTATTACAATATGCTTTGCATGAACTATCTCAGACAGCTGATCAGCTGCATTTTGTATTTTGACTGTTTGTTGTGAGGTAAGACTAGCCACTGCTGAATATACGTCTACCTTATTCTTTTTTAATAAACTGGCAACACCTCCAGTGAGTATTTGAACCACCTTATCTTTGCGTTTTTGCATCGTAGGCACATCAATCTCTACATTACCTACTTTAATACCATGCTCTTTTGCTCGCTCATTTATAAAATGTACATGATGACTTGAATCAAGTAATGCTTTTGATGGTATGCATCCCACATTCAAACAAGTTCCACCTAATGCAGCCTTACCTTTCGTATTCACCCAACTGTCTACGCATGCTACTTTCATACCTAATTGTGAACAACGAATTGCACAAACATAACCCGCCGGCCCTGCCCCGATTACAACTACATCATATTTTTTATTTTTATCTGGCATGATAACTTTTTAAACTTGTAGAAGCAGACGATTTGGGTCTTCTACAATATTTTTAACATGATTCAAAAATTGAACCGCATCTTTTCCATCAATAATTCGATGATCATAACTGAGCGCTAAATACATCATAGGAGCGATAACCACTTCACCATTTTGTGCAATCGGTCGTGCCTGAATAGAATGCATACCCAATATCGCACTTTGAGGCGGATTGATTATAGGAGTTGACATCATTGACCCAAAAACTCCACCATTAGAAATAGTAAAAGTACCACCAGTTAACTCTTCAATAGTGACCTTATTCTCTTGTGCACGAGTTGCATAATTATTTATTGTTTTTTCAATCCCAGCAAAAGAAAGTTGCTCGGCATCACGAATAATCGGGACAATCAACCCACGTTGAGTACTAACGGCAATTCCAATATCAAAATAATCATGATAAATAATGTCAGTGTTTTCGACCGAAGCATTTATTATTGGAAACTCTTTTAAGGCTTCGACTGCAGCTTTAATAAAGAAAGACATAAATCCTAGTTTTACACCATGTGATTCTTCAAAGCTTTCTTTATATCGCTGACGAAGATCAATGATATTTTGCATATTCACTTCATTAAATGTCGTCAACATAGCCGTTTCATGTTGAGACTGCACTAATCGCTTTGAAATATTTTTACGCAAACCAGTCATCGGCACGCGTTTATCTTCACGATTACTCTCGAGTGAAATCTGGGGTGACATCATGATTTCTGTTGCAGCATCAAGATCACTTGCAGTAGCAGGTTCAACTTTATCAATCAAAACCTCTATATCTTTCTTGGTTATTCTTCCGCCTTTACCGGTACCATGAACATTATTAACATTGATGTTATTTTCGGCCGCCAATTTTCTGACCGCAGGACTTGTCTTAGACACGCTCTCAGTTACATATTTAGCAACAAGCGAATCATTTGGAGCTGGTCTAATCTGAGAAATACTACCCACATCACTTACAACGTTTGAAGCTTCTTGCTCATGCTGTGGTTTTGGTTTTGATTCTACCTCATCACTTAACACGTTATCTTTACTAGATGAAGTTTTTGTAGCTTTTTTACTGGTATTAATAACAGCGATAATTTCATTACTTTGCACATGCTCATTTTTATGCTTTGTAATAGAGGCTAGCTCACCTGTTTGAGGGGCTGTAATTTCCAATATGACTTTATCTGTTTCAACATCAACAAGCTGGTCACCTTCCTCAACAAAATCACCAGGTTTTTTAAGCCAATCACCAATAATGGCTTCTGATACAGATTCCGCTAATTCAGGAATAGTTACATCTATTTTCATGACATTACCTCATCGCTCATGAACTAAGTTTACACGGCTTTCAAAGGAGGGATAGAGGCTTGTTCTCTTAATCCAAGAGCATCTTCAATAAGTGCTTTTTGTTGCTCTCTGTGAATATGCAAAGAACCTGATGCGGGCGATGCAGAATACGTTCGACCAGCATACCTAACTCTTTGTCCTTCACGTATACATACTTTGATATTACGCCTAGAATGAATAAAGAACCATGCTCCTTGGTTACGTGGCTCCTCTTGACACCAAACCACATCTCGCACACCTGAGTACTTGTTAATAATCTGTTTTACATCATCATGTGGGAATGGATACAATTGCTCAATACGAACAATTGCAGTGTTAGTTATTTTATGTTCACGCCTTGTTTTAGCCAATTCATAATAAAGCTTCCCCGAACAGAAGACGAGCTTTGTCACTTCTGCAACATTTAAGTCTTCCACTTCATCTAATACTGGACTAAATTCACCCTCTGTAAATTCATGCAATTCTGAAGATGCAGCTGGATCACGCAATATATTTTTTGGGGTCATTACAATTAATGGCTTTCGATATGGACGCAACATTTGTCTACGTAACATATGAAAGATTTGAGAGGGCGAGCTAGGCATACAAACCTGCATATTATCTTCAGCACATAATTGCAAATAACGCTCTAACCTTGCAGACGAATGCTCTGGGCCTTGCCCATCATATCCATGTGGCAATAACATCACGAGACCACAGTAGCGTTGCCACTTCGCCTCAGAAGAACTCAGAAACTGATCTACATACATTTGTGCATTGTTTGCAAAATCACCAAATTGCGCTTCCCAAATCACTAAAGTTTCAGGATCGGCTGAACTATAACCTACCTCATAACCGAGCACTGCTTCTTCTGAAAGCAATGAGTTAATGGGTAAAAATAACGGCTGGTCTTTTTTTATATGTTGTAATGGCACATGTATTTCACCTGTTTCTTGATCATGAAAACCTGCATGCCTATGAAAAAAAGTACCACGTACACAATCTTGACCTGAAATGCGAACCCCATACCCATCTTCGAGTAATGAAGCATAGGCGAGTGTTTCACCAAAACCCCAATCTGCATTGACCTCACCATTTCCCATTTTTAAACGAGCATCAACAATTTTTTGCACCGTGCGGTGCAAAGCAAACCCTTCAGGAATATTTGTAAATTTTTGCGCAAGGTCTTTAATACGTTCTGCTTTTAATTTCGTATTGCATTTATCTCGCCAGTGAGTGCCTATATAAGGTTTGTAATCTACGATATATTTACGGCTTACATTCTTAGCAATAGGTCCACATACCTGTTCGCCTCTTTGTAATTTATTTAGATACATTGTTTCTAACGCCTTAACCCTAGAAGGAGTAATCGTTTTATTGCGAATCAGACGATTTGCATATACTTTCCTCACACCTTCCTTATTCCGAATCGCTTGATACATTAATGGCTGTGTCACAGAAGGCTCATCAGCTTCATTATGGCCATATTCTCGATAACAGATCATATCTATCACTACGTCACGTTTAAATTTCATTCTGAAATCAACCGCGAGTTGAGAGACATAAGCTACAGCTTCAGGGTCATCACCATTTACATGAAAGATAGGTGCTTGCACCATCTTTGCAACATCAGTGCAATATAGAGTAGACCGAGAATCCAAGGGGTCACTGGTCGTAAATCCGATCTGATTATTCACAACAACATGGATGCTTCCGCCTGTTGTATAGCCACGTGTTTTTGATAGATTCAATGTCTCCATCACCACGCCCTGTCCAGCAAATGCTGCATCTCCATGAATCAATAACGGCAATGCATCAACTCGTTCAATATCTTTACGCCTTTCTTGTCGCGCTCGCACAGACCCTTCCACTACAGGATTTATTGCTTCTAAATGCGATGGATTAAATGCTAGTACAGTGTGCACCGGCGAGTGATCTGTTTTTAAGTTAGCCGAAAAGCCTTTATGATATTTCACATCACCAGAACCATTAATAGGATCTAATGTATCTTCAAATTCTTGAAACAATTCCTCTGGGCTTTTACCTAATATATTAACCAGCACATTGAGTCGACCACGATGTGCCATACCCATAATAACTTCACTTAATTTATGAAAACCACAACGTCTAATAATTTCATCAACTATAACAATTAAACTTAAACCACCTTCGAGAGAAAATCTTTTTTGTCCAACATATTTCTTATGCAGATACGCCTCTAAAGATTTTGCTGCGATTAACATTTCTAGAATGGTGCGCTTTCGTTTGTCTGAGAAACCAGAAGACAAATAAAATTGCTCTAGTCGCTGTTGAATCCACTCTTTTTGTTCCGGTGAAGTGATATGTTTGAACTCTGAACCTATGGTCCCGCAATAGGTAACCGAAAGCATATTGATAATTTCTCGCAATGGTGCTTTTTTTATTCCACCAAGAGAGCCAGTTTCAAAAACTGTTTCCATATCTGCGTGAGTTAACCCGTGAAATTCTGGGCTTAATTCTGGAATATCCGGACGCGCATCTGAACTTAAAGGGTCAATATCTGCTTGACGATGACCTAAGTAGCGATACGCACTAATTAAACGAATAACACCAACTTGTTTTCGATTATTTGCTTCGGAATTATTTTGGAATGTCTCAGAAGTATCTTTCTGCGTTGATGCACGCAAATTTTCTCTGACACTTGAGTGCGTAGTTTTTGTCGAAGTTGGCTCAAGTCTACTAAATAGTTCGCACCAATATCCTGAAACCGAGCCAGGGTCTGTTAAGTAATCTTCGTAAAGGGCCTCAACATAACTAATATTATTACTATTCAGTTGGCCATCACTTAACTTTGAAAGTACGTCTTTATCCATTGCTATTGATAGTAGATTTATTCATCTATCTAGACAATGCTATGGAACAACAATTCTGTGTCCAGCACAATCATACGTAGCTACATTGTATGGGTCGGTCGATCAGCCTGTAATGCACCAGCGAGCAGACCTTCAATTTTATTTCTTGTTTGGCCGTTGTCCTGGTTACTAAATTGAACTCCAATTCCGGTTGTACGATTGCCTTGTGAATTGGGTGGTGTAATCCAAACTACATTGCCTGCTACTGGAAGTCTTTCTGTATCATCCATCAAAGTAAGCAGCATAAAAACTTCATCATCGAGCTTATACGCCTTGTTGGTGGGAATAAACAAACCTCCATTCTTAATGAATGGAATGTATGCTGCATACAAAGAACCTTTATCTTTGATTGCTAGCGATAGTATTCCTCTGCTGCCTTCTGCCATAGTAGATCTTAGTTATTATCGGCCTTAAACCGGTTGTTCAAATATTTCCTGACATCGAATAAGCATATCTTCAATGAACAACCTCTTATTGAGAGGTGCACTAGAAAACCTACGTAATTCAATAAGTTTATCCATAAATCTGAATAATGAATGTAAGTCTACTCGGGCCACTAGACTATGCAAGCTCCGACGAATGTCAGGATTTTCAAGGGTCACCGGCTCATCACCATAATGACAGCGAACCAGATCCGCACACCAAGCTTGCTGCCAGGTTACCAGCCTCTCCAGTTGTTCATCTTGGTGTTTTGAAGATACTTTGGCAACATTACTCTTACCAAGCAAAAAGTGCCCTAAATCCTCATAATAACGCGCCCTATCTTCACCCAAACCAGAAGTATCTAAATCTTGGGCCAATAAAGGTCGATTGCCAGCAACTTTAAGCAATGCTGGCCAGTGATCTTGTTTCTTTTGCTGATTGAGCCAAATTAAACTTTGCTCATCATCTGGTAAATGAAACTTCCATGTTTGGCAACGGCTTCTAATTGTCGGCAACAAAGCATCTGCACGGTGTGTAATTAGTAATATGATTGATTTTTTAGGTGGTTCTTCCAAAGTTTTTAACAATGCATTTGCAGCATTATTATTCATCGTTTCTGCATAGTTTAAACAAACAACCTTATAGCCTCCATGCTGTCCGCTTAAAGTCATAAATTGATTAATTTCACGAATATCATCAACCTTTATTTGCTCGACTTTATTCGCTGACTTTTTATCTTGGTCTGCATCTTCATCAACATTCAACATGCGTATATCAGGATGTGTTCTAGCAGCAAAAAGCAGACAATCTTTACATTCACCACACGCTTGGTCATCTAACGATGGATTTGTACAGTTAAGACGTTGAATAAAGGACAAACAAAACTCTAACTTACCAATTGATGCAGGACCCGACAACAACACCGCATGTGCTAATCGATCATCTTGCAAAAAACGCATTGCGCGTTGCCAGTTCTTATGTTGCCAAGGAAATATCATTCAACAGTAATGCTTTATATAATCAACTCAGCAAATCGTTGTTTGACAGCCGCTTGAATAACTAATGCTATTTTATCTATTTTTTGATCCGAATCGACCACTGAAAATCGCTCAGGACTTGCTTTAGCTAATGTTAAGTAACTGCTTCGAACGCGTTCAAAAAACTCTAAGTGTTCCTGCTCAAATCGATCTTTTTCGCCACGTTTAGATACTCTGCGCATGCCTTCTTGAATATCTCCTGAAAGTAATATCGTCAGATCTGGTCTAAATTGATTCTGTACCGATGTTTCTATTCTTTTGATAATCGGAAAAGACAACCCTCGCCCACCACCTTGATAAGCATAGCTTGCATCTGTAAAACGATCACACAAAACCCAGGTATTACCTTTTAATGCAGGGTATATAACTTCTTTTAAGTGTTGCGCACGAGCTGAAAACATCAACAATAATTCCGTCATAGAATCGATCTCTACTCCATCATTATTAAGCAGTATTTCCCTAACGCGCTCACCAAGTTTAGTGCCACCAGGCTCACGTGTAACTATGCAGGATATGTTTTTAGTTTTTAAATAGTTTTCTAAAAGTTGAATCTGCGTAGACTTGCCAACCCCTTCAGTTCCTTCAAAAGTAATAAACTTTCCTTGGAACATTTCCTCTGTATCTCTACCCATAATCTTCCTGATAATATAAAAGGCTTATTTGCTTTTATGATCCGCTTGATACTTATGCTTTTTGCCACCAAGCTGGTATTTAATAACTGCATTGCGATGCTCTTCATATGTTTTTGAGAAATGGTGCGTACCATCACCTTTAGATACAAAAAATATAACTTCAGTATCTGCCGGATTCAACGCAGCTGCAATGGAAGCCCGACTGGGTAATGCAATGGGTGTAGGCGGCAACCCTTTGTGGACATATGTATTATAAGGCGTGTCGGCTTTTAAGTCTTTACGGCGGATATTTCCATTATAAGCGTCACCCATTCCATAGATTACTGTTGGATCAGTTTGTAATCGCATATCACGTTTTAGACGTGTATTAAATACGGCAGCAACCAATCCACGCTCGCTATCGACACTCGTTTCTTTCTCAATAATCGACGCTAACGTCAACACTTCCTCAGCAGAGGTTAAAAGAGTATCTTCTGGTCGGTTAGACCATTCTTCCTGTAAAACTTCAGACATATAGTTATATGCTCGTTGGAAAAACTCAACGTTAGTTGTTCCTGCTGGGAAATGATAGGTATCTGGATAAAACAAACCCTCTGGGTGTTGTTCTATTCCTAGCATTTCTAATAACTCTTCTTTTGTGGATGCAACCTGCTTAATTTTGTCGTGCTTCTGAACTTCTTCCCATAATTGTTTAAAGGTCCAACCTTCAATTACAGTCATTGCAAATTGAACTGTGTCACCTTTAATTAACTTATTTAACAACTGCACAGGGCTCAAATTAGCTTGCAGAGTATACTCACCAGCTTTAATAGAGTTGCTTGCTCCACTTAGACGACCAAACACCTGCCATGGTAAAGTTTCCTTAACCATTCCATGATCAACAAGTAGCTGAGTAATTTGTTTGAAATGCATACCTGGCTCTACCACAAGCTGCACTTGCTCATCACTTAACGACAAAGGCTTATTTGCATAATCCTTAAAATAGATAGACAACATCGTAACCACGATGGTCATGATAATTAACAAAGAGCTAATGATACGCGTTGTGGTTTTCACGCAAGACTTCCTAACGATTAAATGCCGCTATTAGTTGATCGATTATATCGGTTTTGCCGAGCGTGCGCTCACAATAACGTTTTACTGGCCAGATGGCATTAATACTATTACATAGAAACATCGCTTTAATATCATCCATTTCAGCGTGTTCGAAAGCACGAATCTCAAGTGCAATACTATTTTGATGGCAATATTCTATAATTTTTTTACGCATCACCCCTTCAACACCACATTGATTAAGCCTTGGAGTTACCAAGTGATCATTAAGTTGAAAGAAAACGTTATTAGAGGTGCCTTCAATGACATTACCCTCATCATCACAAACCAAACCTTCTTGATAGTCATCTTCCCACTCACTTCTAGCAAGCACTTGCTCAAGACGATTTAGGTGTTTAATTTTAGAAAGTCTACTTTGCTTGGATAAACGAAAATCACATTGTGTGACCTTAACACCCGATTCAACAAAACTAGCTGGATAATCTGGCCATGGAAATTTCTGCACTATACGCGTAAGTGGTTGTTGGGTAGGTCTATACCCTCTTCCACCAATCCCACGAGTGATAATAATTTTTATTACGCAATTTGAATTAGCTTCAGAATGCAGAATGAGTTGCAATTCTTTTTCAAGCAAAGATACCTCTAAGCCCTCTAAGTTTAGAACACTACAACCCTGCAACAGTCTTTCTAGATGCTCAGTCCAGAATTGTGCCTTGCCTTGTTTTACCGCTATTGTTTCAAAGACACCGTCACCATAAAGCAAACCACGGTCTAACGTGGAAAGTTGGTCACCCTGGGTGCCATTAATGATGACTTCAGGATTATTCATATTAGGATTTGTGTATTTGAATCAGATTTATATGACCAAACACATCTCTGCAAAGCTTATTAGATTTTCTTCATCACAACGGTACCATTCGTGCCACCAAAACCGAATGAATTAGATAACGCCACATTTATATTTTTATCCCGCGCCTCATTCGGCACATAATCAAGATCGCATTGCGGATCAGGTGTGTCGTAATTTATCGTTGGAGGCAATATGCCGTGATATAAACCAAGAATACTAAATACTGCTTCCACACCACCCGCAGCACCCAACAAATGTCCTGTCATGGATTTAGTAGAACTAACTGCTACATTTTTTGCGTGATCGCCATAGGTGCTTTTAATACCTTGAGTTTCAGCAACATCACCAGCCGGTGTAGAGGTCCCGTGAGCGTTAATATAATCAACATCAGAAGGATTTAAGCCTGCATCGGCCAACGCATTTTGCATACACTTGGCACCACCACTTCCACCTTCAGCTGGAGAAGTCATATGGTATGCATCACTACTCATTCCGTATCCTGCTAGCTCACAATATATATTTGCAGAGCGCGCTTTCGCGCTTTCGTATTCTTCCAATACGATAACGCCTGCACCATCCCCTAATACAAAACCATTTCTATTTAGATCAAACGGGCGGCTTGCACCTTCAGGATCATCGTTATGGGACGCACAAAGTGCTCTTGCTGCTGCAAAGCCACCAATACCTAATGGGCAAGTTGCCATTTCTGCACCACCCGCAATCATGATATCTGCATCGCCATACATAATCATTCTTGCGGCATCTCCAATATTGTGTGTACCAGTTGTGCATGCAGAAACAATTGAGATATTCGGTCCACGCAAGCCTTTCATAATTGACAGGTTGCCGGAAACCATATTTATAATGTTACTTGGAACAAAGAATGGCGAAATCTTTTTTGGCCCACCCTTTAGATAAGCTTCGTTACTTTTCTCTATACCTGGCAAACCACCAATACCACTACCTATCGCGACACCTATACGATCAGCATTTTCCTCGGTTACTTCGAAACCCGAATCGTCTATCGCTTGAATCCCCGCACCGATACCATAATGAATAAATGGATCCATCTTGCGTTGATCCTTTTTACTCAAGTAATCATCGACAACAAAATCACGAGTTTGGCCCGCAATTTGCACTGAAAACTCGCTAGCATCAAAACAATCGATTTTGGAAATTCCACTGTTACCAGCTTTGATATTTCCCCAAGCTTTTTCAATAGTTGAACCGATTGGAGATACGATTCCTAGACCGGTTACAACAACACGTCTACGTGACATAGTATTAACTTTGTATTAAATAACTTAAAAAGGATTAAGCAGATTGCCACTTAATGCAACAATCCAGCCCAAGTAGAACAACATATAAACTTAAATGTTATTTATTGTTATTAACGTAATCAATCGCTTCTTTAACTGTAGTTATTTTCTCAGCTGATTCATCAGGAATTTCGCACTCGAACTCCTCTTCTAAAGCCATTACTAATTCAACAGTATCAAGAGAGTCTGCACCTAGATCATCAACAAAAGATGCGTTTTCTTTAACTTCATCTTCACTAACACCTAATTGCTCAACAATGATCTTTTTAACTCTTTCTTCGTTTGTGCTCATAAAATTGCTTCCTCTATGCAAAAATTTCAGACCTTCCTAAATCGGGTCGCTATTGTATTGAAAAGGTTATCGCCTTGCCATCATCATGAATACCATTAATCTGACGTAATACCAAATTAGTCTTAGTTGCCTATTTAGGGTTTAAATCGATTTTAATGATTAGATACAAGGATTTAGACGATATTGTTTAAGTAAGAATACGCTTTTATTTAACATATTCTAAGCCATATATAGCCCACCGTTAATATGAATTGTTTCACCCGTTATATAACCTGCACTCTCAGAAACCAAAAATTTCACCGCTTCAGCGATATCTTTGACACTTCCCATACGGCCCAAAGGGATTTTACTCATTAATGCTTTTTGTTGATCTTCATTCAGTTCATCAGTCATATCCGTCTCAATAAAGCCTGGTGCAATGGCATTCACAGTAATTCCACGTGAGCCTACCTCTTGAGCTAGAGATTTTGTAAAACCGAATATTCCCGCCTTAGCCGCAGCGTAATTAGTTTGCCCAGCATTTCCAGAAGCAGCCACCACGGAAGAAATATTAATAATTCGTCCAGTTTTAGCCTTCATCATATCGCGCATACAAGCTTTTGAAAGTCGATACATGGATGATAGATTCGTATTGATGACATCGTTCCATTCATCATCTTTCATACGCATCAATAAATTATCTTTCGTGATACCCGCATTGTTAACCAAAATCGTTGGCGCACCATACTTTTCTTTAATGTTCTCAAGGCATGCTTTTATTGAATCGTCTTGCGTAACATCTAGCACTAAGGCTTGGCCTTCGTACCCATTTGCATTCAATTCTTGTTGAATATTTTTAGCTCCACTATCTGAGGTGGCGGTCCCCACGACTGAATATCCATCCGAAGCTAAAGCATGCAATATTGCTTTACCAATACCTCTACTTGCACCAGTTATCAATGCGACTTGCTTATCCATAATTACTAACTTACCTATTCTGATACTTTTTCTAATGCTAACTCTAAGCTCTTCAGGTCGTGCACACCATAACATGGAACACTTTTGTCAATACGTTTACCTAGCCCTGCAAGCACTTTACCAGGCCCTAACTCAACAAATTTCTGAGTACCTTGCCCAATGATATATTGAATCGACTCTACCCAACGTACTGGATTAAAAAGCTGCAAATATAATGCATTTTTAATGTCATCTTCACTTATGTGTACTTTTGCATCTGCATTATGAATAACATTTATATCCGTTGCATTAAACGTTAAACCATTAAGATATTCTCGCAATTTCTCTGCTGCTGGCTGCATCAAACTACTGTGCGAAGGCACACTAAGAGGTAATGTTACTGCACGCTTAGCGCCCGCCTCTTTTGCCGCATCAATCGCACGTGCTACCGCTGCAGAATCTCCCGCGATAACCACTTGACCAGGAGCATTAAAATTTACAGCCTCCACAATTTCACCTTGCGATGTGTCAGCACACACTCCAGCAAGCTTGTCATTATCCAAACCTAACACCGCTGCCATCGCCCCTTTACCTTCAGGAACGGCTTGTTGCATCACTTCACCACGAAAGCGGGCAAGAGGCACCACCGCATCAAAATCAAGTGCTCCTGAACAAACCAAAGCCGTATATTCACCAAAACTATGACCAGCCATATTTGCTGGCGGTTTAGTAAATTGTTTTGTCCAAATTTTCCATACCGCTACACTAGAGCAGAGCATGATCGGTTGTGTATTTTCAGTTCGGTTGAGTTCTTCTGCTGGACCCTCCGAGACTAATGCCCATAAATCCTGTTTCAAAATCTCCGAGCCCTGCTCGAAAGTTTGGCTTACTTCTGGGTATTCACTAGCTAGCTCCGCTAGCATTCCGACCGATTGTGAACCCTGACCGGGAAATAAATATGTGTGACTCATTTTTTATAAAACTGGTATTTAACAGATAAATAGTTATATCTGGGTTATTTGATGGGTTTTTTGAACGCGATATTGTACTCATAAATCAAATCGCTTGTTTTATTTTTTTCTTCTCTCATAATGTGCGACTTACTAATATATGTACGAAAATGTACGGGAGCGGTATGGCTAAGGAAGACCAAATTGAAATGGAGGGTACCGTTATGGAAACCCTGCCAAACACCATGTTTCGCGTAGAGCTTGAAAACGGGCACACTATTACTGCTCATATTTCAGGTCGAATGCGTAAGCACTATATTAAAATTTTAACTGGTGACAAAGTTACCGTTGAAATGACGCCATATGATTTATCTAAAGGAAGAATTACGTTCCGAGGTAAGTGACAGAGCTTGCAGTTTTACTCTACAACTGCAAATAGCAACTGCAAAATAATTATCTAGTAAATTGCAACCTAGCAAATTGCATAGGACCTTATTTGTAAACTATCAAGCCAATTACCTGGACAAGCTAAGACTAAAAATCTAATTTGTCACTTCTTCTAGATACTCTATTTCCAACCCGTTTTCTGAAGTTTCATCATCAGCTTCATCACTAGCGCGAATCACGACTTTTCCACCGTTTTCCAAACGACCAAATAGAATTTCTTCAGCAAGAAGTTTCTTGATATGTTCTTGAATAACACGTTCCATTGGGCGTGCACCCATTTTCACATCATAACCGCGCTCAGCTATCCATTCTTTAGCAGAAGCCTCAACCTGTATCTCAATATTCTTAGATTCTAGTTGTGCTTCAAGCTTAGAAACAAATTTTTCTACCACATAGAGAATTGTTTTCTTATCAAGCGCAGAAAATTGAATGATTGCATCCATGCGGTTTCTGAATTCAGGCGTGAAAGTACGCTTAATAATTTCTATGCCATCTGCTTGATGGTCTTGAGAAGTAAATCCAACACTGCTGCGACTCATTTCAGATGCGCCAGCATTAGTGGTCATCACTAGAATTACATTGCGAAAATCCACTTTCCTACCATTTGTATCGGTCAATG
>JBGCDX010000071.1:0-13936 GCA_045105815.1 Gammaproteobacteria bacterium | reverse complement strand
CAATTAGAGTAGATGCTTTTACTCAGCTTAATAAAGTAGATGTGGGTGAGATGGAAATTAAGTATTTATTTCTTGTGCACGATGATCCCACACAACCATCTGGACTAAAAGTTGAGGGTAAGGCTTTTTCTAAACAAGTTGAAACTTCAGTAAAAACTAATGCTTGTCGAAATAAAAATACCAGGCGCTATATTAACAGTCATGTATCGTTATCTTACCGATATTTGGATAAAGATAAGAACTCTATCGCTGAATTTATAATTCCTGCAGGGTTCTGTAATTAATAAATTTTAAAGAATAATCAAAGAGAATATAAGCATCTTTGATTATCGCTAAGCATGTGATTAGAAATATTAAAGAATATTTTTTCAGTGTAGCTGGTTGAGGGTTTGATGTTAATGGTAGTGAGTATCATATGGTGCATATAAAATTAACTAATCATTGCCTATAAGATAAATCTAGCAAACATGTTGTATATATAAATCCTTAGGTGAGTAAGGTTAAATTTGGCACCGTTTAGCAGAAAGGCTGATACGCATGCATGAATGATTATAAAGACTTATTGTCTACTGTAGATAAAATAGTAAGACAATCTTAATCAAGCCATGCTTGCATCATTATAAGGAGCGTAAGATGAAGCACCTTAATAAAATTGTATTTTTCTTTTTAGTAACTTGCTGTTTGCTGATGTCAGCAGGTAACGCATCAGATCTTACTTGTCATTGGCCGTCTAGCAGAGTACTCGGTTCTATTGTTCCGATTGAAAGCGGAAAGAACAGTCATGCTAGTGGTGTTGTGGTTTCTAACAACCTCGTGTTGACTGCGGCTCATGTTCTAGAAGACTATTATGAAACGGTAGTCGCGATAAATAATGAGATGTATCTGGCTTCGGTATTGCTAGTAGATAAAGAAGCAGATATTGCATTGCTTTCTGTTCGAACTGAAAACCTCTATCCAATTCCTTTGAGTAAATACGACTTGTATGAGAGGCAAGAGGTGTGGGCAGTAGGATACCCACGGGCTCAAAGCCTGCATACTAGCTCAGGTAACTTCGTGGCTAAGAAAGCTGAAGCTATTCATACCAGTGCCGGCATAGATTCAGGGGCATCGGGTGGTGGTTTGTTAAGTTGTGAGCATGGTGAGTTTGTTTTAGCAGGAATGCTGCGTGGCTATGGCGCGTATCGAACCGACCAAGGTTTGGTGAGGTTGGAAGATTATTCTATTTCAGTCGCGGCTAGTGATATTAAATTCACATTAGACTTAAGCTATAACGAATATTAAAAATTTATAGTTTCATAATTTATAAAACGCTAAAATGCTGGCTGCATAGTCAACCAGGTCAACTTATTAGCGATGCCATACTCTTATTACAACAAGCTACCTGCCAAAGATAAAAAAATTTATCGCGCCAGTGATAAAATATCCAGTGTAAGTCTTAATGATTCTAACCAGTTGTTGCCATTAGTGCGTGAAGTGCAATATGCGTTAAAGTCGAAACAGAAAGCTAGAGTATTATGTTCCAGTCAAGCGCTTGTAAATCAACTTACACAACAACTTGCTATTCCTCCAGTTAAAGTAAAAGTCCTTACCAGTCGGCCACATAATAATTATGGTGAGTTGCATGGTTTATATGAACCTGTTGCCGGCAAAACCAAAGTTGCAGAAATATCAGTGTGGATGCTTACCGCTAAACGAAAACAAGTTGTAGCATTTAAAACGTATATGCGCACCTTGTTTCATGAGGTTTGTCACCACTTGGATTATGAATTGTATAAGTTAGAAGATTCATATCATACCGAGGGGTTTTTTAAGCGCGAGTCTAGTTTGTATACGCAACTTGTACTTGAAAGTGTTGTGTAGAATCTAATGTTACACATGCATGCACTAGGTGAGTTATGACAGATATTGAGGTGAGGTGGGCGTCTACAGATGATTTTTATGCTATCGCAAAGCTTGATAGAGAAGTGTGGCAAGATAATAGAAACTCAGACTTTATTCCAGATGGAGAGCATGTGTGGCGTGTATGGGTTGAGCACGCGTATGTGTGTGTTGCGCTAGACAATAATAAAATGGAAGGAAATGAAGTAGTTGGGGTTGCGTTATCGTTTCCATCAACAGCACCTAATATTCATTTTATGCATAAGCTATTTATTGCTGCAGAATATCGGGGCCATGGGGTGGGTGACAGGCTAATGAGCGTAATTTGTGGAAAGTATGATGAAAACAACATCACTGCACATTTAACAACGGACACAGATAACGATGCAATGCAGCAATTGGCGGAGGGGTTTGGTTTTTCAGTGAAAGAGTTGGTGCGAGGATACTATCGAAAAAACGAAGATCGATGGCTTTATAAAAGAGCTGTAATTTAATTCTTAATTAGGCTATTACTGACTTAATTAGTGCTAAGCCCGATGCGGTTAAGCTTACAAATACTTGCCTTCTGTCATCTAAATCATGGTTGTAGGTTAATAAATTTCTTTGGTGTAATGATCTAATGATTCTGGATGTGGCTGCAGGCTGACAGTTTAATAATGCCGTGATAGCAGTGGGTTGTAGTGATTCTTTGCCAAGGAGTAGGTAAAGAATTTCAAATTCACCGTATATTAATTTAAAAGATTTTAGTGTTTTGCCAAATTCTTTTCTAAATGCACGTGACTCTATCGTTTGAGTGTAGATGTTTTCAATGTCAGTGCGATTCATTTTATTCATATTCATTAATACCAAGTGATGTTTTTTAATTGATATATAAAGAGTTCGTGCAAAATACTAAGCACTAAGTATTACGGTCATCCCGTAAAATAATTTTCTTATTTATTAATGAATCTATTCAGTTTGGTAGGTATGCGCGTCAGGAGGCTGTAGCGCATAAATACATCCTATTCAGAATAGGGCTTTGTGTGAACAGTGCACTAAAGTTACTACAATTATTTCGGCAAGCAAATTAACTTCAGTTATACCGCTGATGCGTGTTGTATGTCCTCAATCTCACTTGCTCGTAGACTAAAATGAATTATAAAGTGAAGCTGTGTTCAACGAAAATGTAATAAATTAAATATATAGTAGATAAAAACTAGTATTAACAAAACAGAATTAGTTGAAAGTGCCGGAACAAATAACTGTGTAACTTTGCATAATAATTATATCAATGAATGTCTAGGTGAAGTGAAAGGCTAGATGAAAATAAATTTTTTAAATCACATGAATGTAATTCATCAGGTAATGAATGCGCCAAATTGGCGCATATGATTGATAAATACCTCAGCAAAGCCTCACTATTCATAGGTTCTTTGCTTTTTTTGGCGTATGGTCAAAAGTGATTAGTTTTATGGCGTATGCCGCAGTGATTTCTAATCTTCGATTGAGCATGGAATAACCAAAGAGGATTAGTATGAGTAGTATTGAAAATATAAAGATAAATGGTTTGGATGCAAATCGCAGGCCGAGTTTAAAGAACAAAAAATACATTGATGTATTTTACGAACTCACACAAAAAGCTCCACGAGAATGGTGCGCAGATTTTAATCTATTGTTTTCAAAAAGTGCACTTAACGCAAAAATTAATCCAGAAAATGGTTTGTTTATTGAAACATGGGTGAGGGATGTTGCAGACCTGCAAAATGAGTTGGATCAAATTAAAGAAATAATCAAAACTTGTAATAAAAATTACATTCAGCAGAAGCTAGAAGAAGCTGCTGCATGGCAGAAAGCAGCCGACGTTAAAGGGGATAGCCAAAGCGATGCTTTAGATAAGGTGCTCGATTTACTCAATTTTGATTGATGGGTAAGGAAAGGTGGGAAACTCCACGCTTTTGTAAACTTCTTTAAGAGCTAAAGATACTCGTTGTAGTCAGCTTTGTGTTTTTTTACATGCATGAACTTTCTTTTGCTAACTTTTCCATCACCATTCTTGTCAAAATAGTCAATTAGTTTTTCACCAAGTAGCTTTGCGCAAAGAGCATCTGTACCACCTGCCTGTACTGAAAATGACATAAATACTGCGAATAGTGCTGTACATTGCATGTGTAAAAGTATGCTTTTGTCTTGATATGAAACATAATAAATCTCATGAAATAAATAAATGATCATTGTGTTTTGTGGCTGTATTAACACTAAATTTGGGAATTGGTTGGCATGAAGCGGTACACTAGATTGCCTGATAAAATTGCATGATGATGCGGAATTAAATTAACTCATTGAACTGAATATGTTGTTTGCAAATAAAAAGAACGAGATGCCTGCTGCTGAAGATGCATTGCCCGGTCGTGACGAAGCGTTGCAGGTTAGTGCGTTGCATTACGTCAATGGAAATACAATTGTGCCGCCGTTTCCACAAGTATTAGAGATGGCGATGTTTGGTATCGGTTGTTTCTGGGGCGCGGAACGTAAATTTTGGCAAGTACCAGGAGTATATTCAACTGCAGTAGGGTATGCGGGTGGTTTTACACCCAATGCAACCTACGAAGAGGTGTGTACGGGTTTGACCGGGCATAATGAGATGGTGCGGGTATTGTTTGATCCTAAAATTCTTAGTTATGAGAATTTATTAAAGGTGTTTTGGGAGTCTCATAACCCTACCCAAGGAATGCAACAAGGAAATGATACAGGTACGCAATATCGTTCAGGCATTTATACGTATAGTGATGAACAGAAAAATATTGCACAACGCACACGTCAAGATTATCAGCGAGCTTTGACAAGCAAAGGATATGGTGTGATTACCACTGAAATTATAGAAGCACCTGAGTTTTATTATGCTGAAGATTATCACCAACAATATCTAGCAAAGAATCCTGGTGGCTATTGTGGGTTGGGTGGTACAGGCGTGTGTTTGGGCTAAATTATGAGTCAAGATATTAATATTAAAGATTTGCGTCAGAACTATGAGACGCATGCGCTAGAAGAAGATCAAGCGAATAAAAATCCTTTTAAACAGTTTCAGCTTTGGTTGGACGAGGCGCTTGCGGCAGACTTTGTTGAGCCTAATGCAATGAATATCGCAACTGTCAATCAAGAGGGTGAAATTTCATCTCGCATGGTGTTATTAAAAAGTTTTGATGAACGAGGGTTTGTGTTTTTTACAAATTACGCAAGCAATAAAGCGAATGACTTAGCGAGCACTAATAAGGCTGCACTTAATGTTTGGTGGGATAAATTGCATCGACAGGTAAGAATTACCGGTACAGTAGAAAAAGTGACTCGTGAAGAAACGGTGGAATATTTTCATTCTCGTCCTCGAGGAAGTCAAATAGGTGCTATTGCTTCTAGGCAAAGCTGTGTGATTGAAGACCATGCGGTGTTAGAAGAGGCGTACAAAAATATAGAAGCTAAGTATGATCATCAAGAAATTCCTTGTCCTGATTACTGGGGTGGTTATCGAGTCATTCCTGAGCAGTTTGAGTTTTGGCAGGGTAGGCCAAATCGCCTACATGATAGATTGAGATATGCTAAGGCGAGTTTAGGCGACTGGATAATAGAAAGGCTTTCACCTTAGCAGATAGATATCAACGAGATACAGTTCTAGCGTTTAATCGTATAAAATGTGCCATTCTGGTGCGGGCTTAACTTTTTCTGGCCAAAATGTCTTTTCAGAGTTACTGGCATTGAGCTCTTCGCATTTTTTTCTGGCTTCACCATAAGTCATGGTGTCGTCTTTCATTTTACCTGTTTCAAAGTCGTATTTTAGTTTCCACGCGATGATGTAATCAGAATCGTTATCGCGACGTATGAGATTTTCAGCAACCATCTTTAATTTCCGTTTAATTTATAAGGCGAGAGTTATACTCAGAATTATTTAACAGTGTCATACATTTGACGTCCAGCTAATTTACCTCACTAAAGATACTATAAAACTACTTAGCTTGTCATGCCGAACACGTTGAGAATGAAACCATACATCAAAGCAACCTCTTTGAGGTAGTCAAATCGGCCTGAAGCACCGCCGTGTCCTGCCCCCATATTCATTTTTAATACCAACATATTATTATCTGTTTTCATTGTTCGTAATTTAGCCACCCATTTTGCCGGCTCCCAGTACGTTACACGCGGATCTGTTAATCCTGCAGTCACTAATATGTGTGGGTACGTTTGCTGGGTGACATTTTCATATGGAGAGTATTTTAAAATATTTTGAAAGTCATCTTCGTTTTTGATTGGATTACCCCATTCTGGCCATTCCGGAGGCGTTAAGGGCAAATCTGCATCACTCATGGTGTTTAGCACATCAACAAAAGGCACATCTGCGACAGCGGCATTAAATAAGTCGGGTTGCATATTTAACGTTGCGCCCACCAGCATGCCACCTGCAGATCCACCATGTACGACAATTTTTCCGGGTTGCGTATAGTTTTTTTCAATTAAGTAATGGGCGCATGTAATGTAATCGTTAAAAGTATTCATTTTGTTTTTGAGCTTTCCGTCTTTATACCAGGCATATCCTTTTTCCATGCCTCCACGTACATGCGCAATAGCATATATAAAGCCACGATCAACTAAACTAAATCGATTGGTCGAAAAGCTTGCAGGCATGGAGCTACCGTAGGAACCATACGCATATAAGAGCAAAGGTGCGGTCCCATCTAGCGGTGTTGAATTTTTGTAGAGTAAGGTAATGGGTACGTTTTCGTGGTCTATTGTTTTGGCGAATAACCTACGCGTAGTGTATTCATCGGCTTGATGACCGCTAGGAACTTCTTGTTGTTTTTTGAGCTCACGCTGACGTGTTGACATATCGTAATCAAAAATTTGTGTGGGGGTTGTCATAGAGGTGTATGAGAGGCGCAATGTATGCGTTTCGAATTCATAACCACCGATTATATTTAGTTCATAAGCTTCTTCGTCGAACTCAATATAATGCTCTTCACTAAAACTATTATTACTAAGTTGAACAACTGTGATTCGTGGTAAGCCTTCTTCCCGTTCTGATCGTATTAAATAATCTTTGAAAACATATATGCCTCTTAATAATACGCCGGTCGGTGGTGTATGTGCGTGTTGCCAATAGGCTTGATCTGAATGTTGCAAGTCAGATTGCATAATTTTGTAATTTTCCGCACCATCTTTATTGGTAACGATGTAAAACACGCCATTATGTTCAGAGATCTCATATTCCATGCCAGCTTGTCGTTTAGAAAAGCAGCGTGCATTTTGGTCAGGCTTGCTTGCATCGATCGTGTGGATTTCACTAGTTATATGATCATGCGCTGAAATTAAAATATAGTTATTTGATTCTGTAATATCGAGTGAAACAAAAAATCCTGGATCTAGTTCTTGATACACCATCTCATCTTTAGCTATTTCTTTGCCTAGCGTGTGTCTAAATACTTTGTCAGGGCGGTGATTTTCGTCAAGTGTTGTATAGAAGAATGTTTGGCTGTCATTTGCCCATACAAAAACACTTTGAATGTTAACAATGATGTCTTTTAATAAATTACCAGTGGCTAAATCAATCGTGTAAAGAGAATAAAATTCTGAGCCTTTTGTGTCAGCGCTATAGCTGAAGTATCTATGGTCTGGGCTATGACCCGCATCACCTATATCAAAGTACTCGTAGTTTTTGGCAACAAGGTTGGCATCTAATATAATTTCTTCTTGGGTAGGAGCGTTTTTGTGGGTGCGGCAGTATATTGGGTACTGCTGATTTTCTTCATATCGAACATGGTAAAAGTATGTGCCATCTTTTTCTGGTACGGTGCTGTCATTTTCTTTAATACGTGCACGTAATTCGGTAAATAAACTTTCTTGTAAGGGTTTTGTGTGTTGTAACACCTTGTCTGTATAACTATTTTCCGCTTCAAGATAAGTTCTTATGTTTTTAGATAAAGCCTCAGGGTTTTGTATAACTTGTTGCCAGTTTTTGTCTTTTAGCCATGCATAATTATCTATACGCGTGACACCGTGCTGTGTAATTTTATCTTTTTGCATTACAGCAATAGGGGGTGAAGCTTTAACAGCCATATTATGGTGCCTATGTGGTTATGTTTATTTAGAATTAGCTGGCAATGTTACTTGCCACTGTACGCGGTACACATTGTGATTAGGGATAGAGCCTTTGGGTCCACTGTGACTAATAGTTTTAGATTGTGGCCCCATGACTAATTGATAATATTCTACAACTGATTTAGAAAAATCATCACAGTTAAATGGCAAGTCGTATCGTACTTCATAGATAGGTCTGCCATCTTCCTCCCATTCTTTTTCATCAATCGGCCACATGTCTGCTAGCAAATGCGAGTGGAAAGTGCCTTCGAAGTCGACATCAAATAACACTTTGCATAGCTGTTTGCCCGTTCCTTCATTGGCTTCGATGTGGTCTGGGAATAATCCATGAAAAAAGAAGTTTGCAGTGGGCACGAAATCTTTAAATATTCTAAGTTATAATTAATATATGAAGTATAAATTAGAAACCGATGCATCGATATTTGAAATACAACAGGAGCCTCTAGGGTTGTGGGATCTATGGGTAGATAATATGCCAACGTTGACATTTCAAACGCCAGAAGAGGCTGCAGAGGCTGTTTATAATCAACAGTCTGGCTATACCACTTGGGACTTATTAGAGGAACATGGTGCTCCAAAAGACTTAAAAGGTTGGCAAATAGTAGAAAAATAGCGCAGTTTCTGGGAATTACATGACAGAACTACGGCTACGCGTTAGAGTCTAAATATTATGTATAAAAGTAAGTGTATATCCCTAGCTCTTATAACGTTATTGCTGTTATCGGTGGTGTTGCCTGTGCATGCTGATATTGTGCATAAGTGGGTAGATGCAAAAGGTGTTACGCATTATTCAGATCAGTTACCAAAAGATACTGATAACTCAGCTAAACAAATTACGTTATCAAATGCATACAGTCGCTCGGATCGAGCGAATTACCGAGAAAACTATTATTCGGTAACCAATCAATGGGCAAGAATGAGAGAAGAGCGTATTGAGCGTAAGCAATTATATTTAGATAAGAAAAAACAAAAAGCCGCACAACAAGTTATACCGCAGGTGGTGTATGTAAATCAGGCAGAAGAGAGGCCTCAAAGTGTTTACTATCCAGCTTATTTAGGACGCCATGTATATAAACATCGCAATTATAATACTGGTAAAAAGCATCATAATTATTATTCAAACCGCTATTCGAATAGCAATAATGCATCGAGTTGTAGATTGCCGCGTAATTATTATTCAGGAAAAGCTTATTCGGAAAATGCCGGCGCAAGTCTAAGTTTTACTTTTCGCTAATAAGGGTTCTTCCCTTATTAAATTATCTTGCAAGAGACGCTCTGCTTAAGCAGAATCTATCTCCAATATTATCTAAACACATATTTAAGAATAATCAGCTATGGCGGATGCAGCTTTTCATTTAACTGAAGAATTTATTAAAGAAGATTTGGAATATTATTTCTCAGGTGAGAGAGATAAGAATAATCAAATTCGACCTGATGATAATATTTATAGTATGACGCCAACTTCAATGCACTTAAGTGCTAATTTGGATGGCGCTAAGGTTGGAAATTTCTTTTATCCTACATTGCCCAATATTTTTGACAGAGTTTTCATTGGTATCAGTATTCCCTTGTTTGCCAGTAATTGGGGCGCCTCGTTTTTGTTGGAGTTACTGAAAGTGGTTAAGCCTGGTGGTGTAATTATTTTGCCGGTATATCCCGAAGGACAAGCGCAAGAGAAAGGCTATTGGTCACGAAGTTTTCTTGAAAATATTTTTTTAAGTCGTCAGCGTTGGACAGGGTTTAGTAATGTGCGTGCAGAAAATGATGGGGTAATGTCATTAGGGGTTGGTCGTAAATGGCCAGACCCAATTCCAAGTACGGCACAATGGTTTTACCAACAACGTGCAAATCTTGTTTTAGGAAAATTGTTAGAAACTGGTAATCAAGATGATTTATCAGCTGCATTTTCTGAAATGGCTACAAGGGTTTGGGCGAACTATACGCATAATTCAGTAGTTGAACGCATCATATTAGATAATTTTGGAGTCAAAACACCTGTGCATGTGAACTGTGTCAGTAATGATTATGGTTTACTGGTGACAGACTTGCTATTAAGTGGTTATATAAATGTTAAGGCAGGTGGCACATTTCATATAAGTCAGGCTGAGGCGGCTGTTGCACAAAACTTTTCAAGTTACTTTGCGCCACATACAGGTAGTCAGCACAATATACAGATTGGCAAAGCGAGTGCGGTAAATTTTGAGCATGCATCGGACGTTATTTGCTTGATACATTCTTTGTCTAATCTAAGCTCTGCAGAACAGCAAGCTCAAATTGATACCGCTTGGGATAATCTAAGTCTAAATGGTCTCTTGATTGTGCATGATGTCATGCCATCAGCTTGGCATGCATTAGGTGAAGATGGTTTGCATAAAAAATTAGAAAATCTAGGTTCGCTATCCACATATTCTTCAATTGTGGCTACCAAGATTGAAGAGGGTGTAGAGATTAGTCATTACTCGACCATCCAAGAAGTAAAATTAGTTGAAGAGAAAAGCCAACAGCGCACCGTTTTTAAGGTGATCAAGAAAACTTCCTAATTGTTTTTTATAAAAGATTCTCAATCGTTATGTGAATATTGTGCGGGATAATAGATTATCCACGGGCTTTGCATTGGCTATGTTTGGTACATTGCTGTTTTCATTGAAGTCGATATTTATTAAATTTCTTTACCTCGAAGGATTGGATGCTGACGAGGTACTGGTTTTTCGTATGGCGATTTCGCTGCCAATTTACATTATTGTATTGATATGGCTGTTAAGCCTAAAAAAATCTAACGCACAGATTGATCTATCTGTATCCTTTAAAATCTTTTTATTAGGTTTTATAGGTTACTATCTTGCGTCATTGCTTGATTTAATGAGTCTGGAATTAATTAGTGCGCAGTTAGAGAGGCTCGGTTTATTTACTTATCCATTTATGGTGGCATTGCTTGGCTTCTTTTTTTTTAAGGAGCCTTTAACGCGTCGCTTAGTATTTTCGTTAGTGATTACTTATGCTGGTTTATGGGTTGTAATGGGGCAAGAGATTGCAATGTCTGGCGAGGCAGCCATTCGTGGTACATTGTTGGTGCTTGGTTCTGCATTGAGTTTTGCATTTTATGTGTTATTTAGTAAACGCTTCATAAAGCAATTGGGATCTCTGTTATTTACGTGTATAGCCATGATTTCTTCTTGTTTATTTGGGTTGTTGCATGGTGTTGTGGTGTTAGATGATCTTGCAACGATGTCACTTAGTTTTAATGTGTGGTTATGGTTGTTGCTGCTAGTCATTTTTAGCACAGTTATCCCTAGCTTTATGATGGTTGAGGCAATTAATCGAGTGGGTCCCGCGCAAACAGGCGTGGTGGGTATGCTTGGCCCGATTTTTACAATTGCTTTAGCAATTTTTCTGCTGGGCGAGCCCTTCACGATGCAACTTGTGTTAGGGGTTATTTTGATGATGTTTGGTGTGGCGAGCTTATTTAAGGATCAAGCTAAGTAACGTTGGGTAATACTATTTATTAATAATGCTCATGCTTTGTAATGGTTAGTCCGCAGCTTACGTCCTGAAAAATCATATTCTTATAGCAACTAAAAGCAAGTTATATCCATATGTATAAGTAAAATGCATAAGCCATCACGCAGATACAGATAATAAATATCACTATGTTATACAACAGAGGTTTAGCCAATTGGTTAATGCTGATTTTGCCAGAAAAATATTTGGATAAGTCATGTTGTATAAGATTACCACTTACGATTGCCGGCAAGATTGATAACGCAGCTAGTATTAGCCATCCATAGGAATAGTGAGGTGAGTTAAACAACGTTTCTAAGAAATTATTGGTAGTGTCCATATTTGATAAATTTTAAGCAAATTGTCTGTTCATAGCATTATTTTACTCATCAGTCGGGATGATTGTCTGCATATCTCATACAATCGCTAGCATGGGCGTATAATCAACACACTTGAATATGAGTGGAGGCACCATATGGGTATGCGAAAATTACGCGATAAAGTTTCTACACCTGGCACCATACTTGGCAAAGACTTCGTTATAGAAGGTGATGTTAAGGGTACCGGTTCTATAATTATCAGTGGCACCGTAAAGGGCAATGGCGAAATTGATGGTTTAGTGGAGCTTGTTTCCACAGCGGTATGGGAGGGTGATATTCATACCGATGACATTACAATTGGTGGTACGGTAAAGGGCGATGTTTTTGCGCGTGGCAAGCTAGAAATTACTGGAAGTGCTAGAATCTTTGGTAACGTAAGTGGTACCAGTGTATCCGTTGCACAAGGTGCAATGATTGATGGCACAATGAAAATCCATGATGGCAATAGCCTTGTTGAAAAATCTGACCAGAAAACCAGTTTAAAAAGTGCCTCAAATAAAACCGAAGAACAACTTAACGACACTTTCAAAGAAGCCACTTCTTTCTGAATACTATTCTTTAAAATCTGCACAACAAATATTGTTGTTGTGCAGGTTATTATTTGCACCTAGATTTCCCATAAAAAATATACTTTGGCCTCATTTAATATGCGGCATAGTTATATTTTTCTTATCTGTCAGTATTGGTCAGGCTAATCCTGATTGGCAGCATGAGCGTGATCTATATGAAAAAGCTCGCGTCGCGTTAAGCAAGAAACAGGTCAATCAATATCAAAAGTATCTTGCTCAGCTAACTGAGTACCCTCTTTACTCTTATCTGATTTATCACGAGTTACGTTCGCGTATTTCAAGGCTAAGTGATGATGAAGTGGATGCTTATTTAACGACATATGATGATGGTCCATTGGCTACGAGGTTGCGTCTAGCTTGGCTTGCGCAATTACAGAGAAAAAATCGTTCTGATAGTTTTCTAAAGTATTATAAAGGTGAGAATAGTGCTGCCCTGCAATGTTATTTTTTGCACACTAAAATTCGCCATGGAAAGTTTGCTGAGAACAAACAACAATATTTAACACAAGTGCGAGATTTATGGTTGGTAGGAAAATCTCAACCCAAAGCCTGTGATCCATTGTTTGAATGGTATGAGGCACAAGGTTATTTAACCAAAGAACAAATATGGGAACGTTTTGCCATAGCAATGGAGAAAGGCCAGCTTGGTTTGGCAAAGTATGTATCAAAAAAGCTGCCTGCTGATGAAAGAAGCGCTGCAATACTTTGGTTGGAGATTCATAGTAATCCTACATCAAAGTTGCGTAGCAAAGCATTACGAGAAGATACTCATATTAATCGGAAAATAATTGGTCATGGATTGAAGCGATTAGCTAGATCTGACCTCACTGGTGCGCATGCTTTATGGCTCGTTATGCAGGATGACTACGCATTTGGTTCAGATTTACATGATGAGGTAGAGCGTAATTTCGCATTGCGCGCCGCATACAGGCATGACCAGCGAGCAACAACCTGGATGTATCAGTTACCTAAAGAATTGATGGACCCGTCTACTAGTATGTGGCGAACACGTTCGGCATTGAGAAGCTTGGAGTGGGGTCTGGTTTTGCGTGGAATCGCAATGCTGAGTAATGAAGAGAAGTTAGAGCCGCAATGGCAATATTGGAAAGCCCGTGCATTATCGGAAAAAGGCTTGCAATCCGATGCTGATGAATTGTACAAAAAAATTGCTGCTGAACGAAGTTACTATGGTTTTTTAGCTGCTGATAAATTGTCACTGTCATACAACATTGTTGATGAGCCAGTGCAATATGATAACCATGAGCTTGATAAAATTAAACAAACACCAAGTATAGTGCGCGCGAAAGAATTATTATTGGTGGGCCAATTAACCGATGCGCGTAGAGAGTGGAACTATGCAACTGAAAATTATTCTTCGCGACAATATCAAATTGCAGCCTCTTTAGCGCATCAATGGGACTGGCATGATTATGCAATTCGAACAATTGCAAAAGGTTCATACTTTGATGATCTTAATATTCGTTTTCCTAC
>JBGCDX010000070.1:0-12725 GCA_045105815.1 Gammaproteobacteria bacterium | reverse complement strand
AAAGCATCAAGCGGCAAAACCATCACCTTTTATACCGGCTTATGTGTCATCAATACCAAATCGAATTCACAACACGTCAGTTGCGAAACTTTTCAAGTCACCTTTCGAAAATTAAGTGAAAAACAAATAATAGCTTACCTAGACAAAGACCAACCCTATGATTGCGCAGGCAGCTTCAAAGTTGAAAGTTTGGGTATTACATTATTTGAGAAAATGCAAGGCGATGACTACAACACCTTAATTGGCTTACCGATCATTAAATTAACTTCCATGTTACAAACCGAAGGTTTTGATTTACTAACCAATCGTTAACTATCTGCTTTAGGCCAATTAGTAAGTACATGGATGTACGCATATGAGTCACATCAGGGACGATGTATCAAATTTAATCTTTTTTGGTTAATGTCCGCTTTCGGCCAATAGCGGTCATTGAAAACTATGTCTATGCGGTAATTTATTAGAATACAACTTGAATAAATTTTACTGCTATCCCACACATAACTGCCACAAGTAATATCGGAAGTATGTCGCCACAAACTAGCATAGTTGCTTTTGGATGCGCCTCTTCTTTAAACCTTTTCCTTATCCGGCGAATAAAAATAGGTAAAACTGCTGCGAAAAATAGCCAGCCCAAATAATCCACCCAAAGGTTAACCGCAATAAAACTCCCTATCTCAAGCTCTTCTTCGCTCAGTTGAAACATCCCGTAATATAATATTGAAAATAAAACAATATTTACCGCTGCAAGCGAATAGATGATGCTAGACAATATGCGCAAAGATTTTCTCTTCAAAGTTTAAAATTATGTCCGCTTTGGGTCGTAAGCAGTCATACTAGTATATTGGAATCAGAGCATATCCTTTGTTTTGATAACCCATTAATGAAACAAAAGTATTTCCCACAGGTTTGACTTCTGGCAAGATGGTGTCATTGTCAATGCCTAACAGTCTTGCCGCCACAGAGCATGACTCCATTCTCACACCTGGTTTCTTACTAAATTTACGTAGCCGGTCTAGAAGTTCTTCATGAGCATCTTCTTCGTCAAGTGCTAAATCTAATGGCTGAGATGAAATAAGTTTCACAACTGGCCCATGGAAAGTAAATATCATGTCGGGCTTTACATCTTGTCTAAGAATATCATCGTAGGTTTCTTCAATTACCTTCATTAAGAGCAGTAGCTTGATTGGATTGCCAACCGTTACGTCCCAAACAATCTTGCCTTCATTTACATCTTGTAGCGCATCACTATCCGTTGGTTTCTCGGCATAGGCGAAGCTTGAAAATAGTAATCCCGATAAAACTATAATTATAAAAATTGATTTAATTTTATACATAAATATTCACTCGCAAGTAGATTTGAGAAAGATGATGATTAAAATTATTTATTATCTAGAAATATATCATTGAGGCACTAAATTTACACATATGTGAACGTCCGCATTGGGTCGTTAACGGACATTAAGAAGATTTAAGCATGCCCGCATCATCCATGATACGTCTCATATTCGCACTTCCTGTGCTCACACTTTGGGTCATAAGTAGACATAATTAAAAGAATTTTTTAATACCCATAATCATGCGTGAGCTCTTCGCCCGGCTTTATTTTCTTTAATGCCACTACAGTTAGATCATCGTAGTAGGCAACATTGGGCTTTTTAGAATGATTGATGTACTTAAGATCACACACTACATCTACTGATTTTTTACCTAACCACAAGGTGTAGCCATTTGGTTTTTTGGTTTTCTTTGTTTTGCATTTTCCTAAAATATGATTTTTAGGTATTTTCTTTGTGCAAAATAATCCTTTTCCATGTATATCACTTTTCTTAACCTTAACCATTTAACCTTATACTCCCTTTATGTTTTTTCCAAACCTCTCGCACTCAAAAAATAATGAACAACTATCATCAATAGAAATCCATTAGCCAATACAGATAATATAATGCTGGGAACGCAAGAAATAAAGCTTTGAAATATTAAACTAGATATGCACCAAACAAAACAGGGTGCATTAAGCACCCTGTTTATATTCTAAGATTTTCTCTTAATCAAATAATTGGATTAAGAGAAAAGAACTTGTGTTTAAATTAACGCAGCACAGGAAATGACATCGCTTCAGTGATTGGTTTTACCATTGCAGTACCTAATCGCTTGGCAAAGCGTTGGAAAACATCTTCACGGAAAGTATAATCTTGAATATCTTCTACACCCACTACTTCTCTGGCTACATAACTTGCGCTACCAAAGCCGTCCACCAGACCTAATTCTAAAGCTTGTTCACCGGTCCAGAATAAACCACTAAACATATTTTTATCTTTTGCGAGCTTATCACCGCGCCCTTCTACTACTACATCAATAAATTGCTGATGAATTTCATCTAGCAATGACTGTACATGCTGTTTTTCAAAATCATTTTCAGGTTGGAATGGATCCAACAACCCTTTATGGTCACCTGCTGTCATTAATCTTCTTTCAACACCTAACTTTTCTATTGCATCGACAAACCCAAAACCATCCATACGCACACCAATTGAACCGACGATACTGGCTTTGTCTGCATAGATTTTATCGGTCGCTACCGCTGCAAATACTCCACCTGATGCACAAATGTCAGAGACGACAGCATAGATGGGTTTGTCAGGATGTAATTCACGTAAACGTGTAATTTCACGATTAATGTAACTCGCTTGGACTGGGCTTCCGCCTGGACTATTAATTCTTAAGATTACAGCCGCCGAATTTTTATTTTCAAATGCTGCACGCAACCCTGATACAACATTATCGGCACTTGCTTCTTCGCCATCCGCTATCACACCTGCTAGTTCTACTAATGCGGTATGTTGTGTTTTATTTGAAAAGTTTGCTAATTGGGGTGCAAGCAGACTAAATAAAAATACGCTTACATATGCAAATCCTAATAGCTTGAAAAATATCCCCCACCTACGTGCGCGGCGTTGTTCTTTTAACCCTGACTGAGCAAGATTAACGATCGTTTCACGTTCCCAGCCTGGGGAAGAACGATCGTCACTTGAGATTTTATCTAAATTAATTTTTGGTTCCATATTGGCTCGTCACCCGTATAAAGTAGTAATGTAAGCTTTTGTCGCTACAATTTTTAAAGCACCATCATTAGCTATCATTTGATAGAAATCAAACCCATTCAATTCAGCTAAATATCCTTTCAAGAATCTAGACCTTCCATAAATGCCTTAAGTTCCTGATCCATTGGAGCCATAATGGTGGTTCTTCGCTTATTCCCTGGCAAGTGGAATGAAATTTCTTGCGCATGCAGAAACATACGTTTGAATCCCATTTTTCTACATTCTTTGTTGAATGCAAAATCACCATGTTTGTCATCACCTACTATGGGAAAGCCCGATTGGGCTGCATGTAACCGAATTTGGTGTGTACGGCCGGTTTTTATTTCAGCATTCAATAAGGTGAAGTCTTTGTAATATTCGATGGGAGTAAAGATGGTATACGCATCTTTCCATGCATTTTTTTTATCATCAATTTCTGCATTCTGCCCTTTAGACTGAAGTGGCGTATCAATAACGCTCTCACCCAAATTCCATCGACCTTTTACTAACAGAACATATTTCTTTTCTACTTCATTATTAACACCTTCTCGGCGCAACAAATCATGCAATGCATTTAAGCTATACTTATCTTTTGCTATCAATAAACAGCCGCTGGTTTCTCGATCCAGACGGTGCACCAGCTCCAAATAAGGTGCGTCGGGCCATATGGCTCGCAACACTTCTATCACACCATATGGAACCTTCGAGCCGGGGTGTACGGCAAGACCTGCTGGTTTGTTGATCGCTAGAATATTCTCATCTTCATAAATTATGGAGGATTCTATTTTATTCTTAATTGACTCACTGATTTTGTGAGTCGATGATTCTGGAACTGAAATACTCGGGATTTTTACTTCATCATCCTCTTGAAGTCGATAAGTTTGCTTGATTTTCTTACCGTTCACACGGATCTTTCCGGTTCTCAACAAACGATATATCAGGCCTTTTGGCACACCTTTTAAGCGAGTAAATAAGAAATTGTCGATTCGCTGCCCATCCCTGGCTGCATCGATAGTATGTGTGGATGCATTGTCTTTCATGCGAAACCGCTCATGGACGTACTTATGACCTTTTGACAGGCTGATTGACTCGTTGACAAAAAAAGCAATAAAAACGACAAGTTATATATTTGCTGCCCATGCTTTAGATTGATATAGTCACTATTGTGCAATACAAGCTATAGCTTAGATTTAGCGCACTGTGTAAAAAAGTCATATCAAATCAAATTTTGAATTCGTATTTTTCTTTTACACATAATGAATTTCTACACTTTACAGATTATTTCTGTAACGCGTAAGTAAGAAGCACTGTGAAGACTTAAATAATACAGTCGCCTCATAACAAAAACATATAAATGATAAGTTTTCTAAGTATCACTATTTTATATTTCCTTCGGTTATTTACAGCCGAGAAACTCCTGCCTGCTGGTTTTACCAATAATTTAACTACTAACGTAAATTGGGCAAGAATTCGTGCTGATGTTTGTTTAGAAAAACAATCTCGAAGGATAACGACATTGGACAATACCAAACATGAAAAGAATTTTAATCAATGCTACACAGCAAGAAGAGCTACGTGTAGGCATGGTCGATGGACAACGTCTATACGACCTCGATATCGAAATACCCTCACAGAACCAGAAAAAAGCTAACATCTATAAGGGTGTTATCACCCGTGTAGAACCCAGCCTTGAAGCTGCATTTGTAGATTTCGGATCTACAAGACACGGCTTTTTGCCTTTTAAAGATATTTCTAAAGAATACTTCAGCGATTCCAAGAATTCTGGCGAGCGATTCTCTGTTAAAGACCAGATTCACGAAGGCCAACAAATTGTTGTTCAAGTAGAACGTGAAGAGCGCGGCACCAAAGGAGCTGCACTCACTACCTTTATGAGCCTAGCGGGACGATATTTAGTTTTAATGCCCAACAACCCGAGAGCGGGCGGCGTATCTCGACGTATTGAAGGCGAAGATCGTGAAGAGCTACGCAAAGCCTTATCAGATGTAGAAATACCTGAAGGCATGGGTGCTATCGTGAGAACCGCAGGTGTAGGACGATCGGCAGAAGAACTGCAATGGGATTTAAACTATCTTATCCAGATACATCAAGCCATTAATAATGCAGTAGACACTCAAGACAAACCGTTTCTAATTTACCAAGAAAGCAATGTCATTATTCGTGCTTTACGTGATCATTTACGTGAAGACATTAACGAAATCATTATTGATGATCCTGAAGTCTACAATGATGCTAAAAAATTCGTTGAGACCGTTATGCCTCATAACGCTCAAAAACTAAAGCTTTATGAAGACACCGTTCCACTATTTAATCGTTATCAAATCGAATCTCAAATTGAATCTGCATTTGATCGTGAAGTAACGTTGCCATCAGGTGGCGCTATCGTAATTGATCACACTGAAGCGATGATCTCGATTGACATTAACTCTGCTAGAGCTACCAAAGGTAGTGATATTGAAGAAACCGCTACCAATACAAACTTAGAAGCTGCAGATGAAATTGCACGCCAGTTACGAATACGTGACCTTGGTGGACTCATTGTTATCGACTTCATAGATATGATGGCTAACAAACATCAACGTGATGTTGAAAACCGTCTACGTGACGCGTTAAAGATTGATCGTGCTCGTGTACAAATAGGAAGAATTTCTCGTTTTGGTCTACTGGAAATGTCTCGACAAAGATTACGGCCTTCGCTTGAAGAGTCGAGCCAAATTGTATGTCCACGTTGTACCGGGCATGGAACTATACGTAGCATTGAATCATTAGCACTTGGCGTGCTTCGTTTAATTGAAGAGGAAGCACTTAAAGACAAGACTAGTACCATCACAGCAAAGCTACCGGTAGATGTAACCAGCTTCTTATTGAATGAAAAACGTCCCAATATTGGTGACATAGAGGCACGGCATCAAGTTCAAGTCATCATAATCCCAGACCCTAATTTAGAAACACCTCACTTTAATGTTGAACGCACTAGAGACGAAGGCAAAGAAGTAGTTCAAAGACCTAGCTACGAATTGATACCTCAACAAGAAACAGAAGCAAACTTACATAAACCTTCAACAGCGGTTGCAGAACAACCTGCAGTGAAAAGCATTAGTGCTATGCCACCTGCAGCGCCACAAAAGAGCCTGCAAAAAAATACCCAACCTGGGTTTTTCACTAAATTGTTATCTTGGTTTTCTGCTGATATTGAGGAAGTAGAAGAGCAACCAAAACCTTCAAACGAACAAAAGCGAAATAATAATCGCTCACGTGATGGCAACTACCGTGGAAACAATAGAAGAAACAATAATCGCTCTGGCGGAAACAACAGGAGCCGTAACAATTCTAATAATAGACGCGGCAACGATAATAATACGCGTAAACCTTCTAATAATCGCAATCGTAACAACCACAAAAACAATACTTCTCGACAGGCCAAAGAGTCCAATACAGTTCAGTCTTCCGTTGAAGACTCCACCTCAACCCCGGCGCCGGTATCGACGCCCGTAACAAACAACGAATCCGCTAACCAAGAAGCAAAATAGCAAACATACTCACTTACTTAACGTTACAAGTTAGATAAGTGAGTAACTTTAATATGGGCTAACAAACCTCGACTAGCATCTTCGACTAGATCCAGTACCGTTTCAAAACCATCCTCTCCAGAATAATATGGGTCAGGTACTTCAGAGTTCATCGGTAGCGAAGAAAATTCTAAAAATAATTTTATCTTACCCTTATCTTCATTATTACTCTGAGATTGCAAATCTAAATAATTTTCATTATCCATTGCAAGAATAAGATCGAATTTTTTAAAGTCAGATGCTACTATTTGGCGTGCGCGTAAATTAGTAAGGTCGAAGTTGCGTTTTGCTGCTGCGGCTATCGATCTTGCATCTGGTTTTTTGCCAATATGAAAATCGTAAGTGCCTGCTGAATCAACTGTTATAAACTGACTTAAACCATCCAGATCAATAAGGCTTTGAAATACACCATGCGCAGTTGGAGATCGGCAAATGTTGCCCATGCACACAAAAAGAACATTAACGTTTGTAGCACCATTACATTTGTTATCTTTCAATTCTAATTGGTTAATTGGCTAATTTTTTGCCAACGCTCTCAACATGATTCTGCCACAAGATAATCCAAGAAACCAAGTGAACACTAGTTTCCATGCTTTAGCTGATTCAAAACTTAAGGCATCAGAATAATATTTTTTAACTTCCTCGACTGGCAAGTCTTTAAGATACAGCTGTTCCAGAGGAACTAATGCAAAAGCAATCAAAAGCGCTACGATTAGAAATATTATATGTAATGTGAAAAATCGTACCATAATAGCTATTGTCTCTTAACGGTCTATTTTTTAGAACGCCTATGAATTTTTATATTTAAATACTGCTTATCTGCATTTGTATCAGATTATATTTGGTAATACTTCTTTCATTTAGTAACTTACCGTTAGTTAGTATTACATTTCGCATTATCACTAGCCTTAAGTATTAAGAATATACTGTAAATACTTGTATTTAATGGATAAATACTATATCCATATATTGCAATTAAACGAAACTGCGAACTTCATCACAATTTACATGGGCCTATTTTAGGTAGGGTAATCTAATATAAATAATAACCTTGGTAATTGTTATTTTAGGAATAGAGATGCACGAAAATAACCCATTAGAAAGACGTTACGATAACGACCGCCGGACGTCTCTGCAAGCAGCTCAGTTCCCTATCATTACACGTAACGGTGTATGCATAAGAATCGATCGTCGCAAACTACCTGATCGTAGAGTTGCTAAAATCGAAGTGGATGAAGCAAACGTTAGAGAAGAGATTTTTAATCTTCTATTCGAACAAAATAACGTTAAACTTTCTTAAAATAGCTTTTGCATTAATTCTAATGCTACTTTTCAAGTTTTTGGCTTATAAAATTCTCTATTTAAGAAAATATTTATTAGACAGTTCTCTCTAAGAAATTGTTTGGTAATATAAGTTCTGTGGGTGATTCGCTTGAGCAAAGAAAAACCACCTTTCTGCTAAGAGCCCTATGTATTGCAATACAAACGCAATAGCCAACAACATCATGGATTGCTGCATCATTCCACTTATCAATAATGTCATCGCTACGGGAAACACTAGCAGTAAAAATATCCATTTTATGGATTTGAAAAACATTGGACCAACATGATGAAAAAAGTCACGCGTATTTACAGAACCGCCCATAAAGCCTTGTGACTTTTGTTGAATTTTATTATGGCGAACGCCAATAGCAGACTGTAACGTTGACTTCGGTCTAATATTTGAATTTCGATATAAAGACCATACACGCGTTATTAACACTAAAAACAAAAGCACCAACGAGCATCCACCAAATAGATTTGCAAAATCAGGTGCACGATACTGTGCAATCGACGTAGCTAATAAAAAACCAGAGCACAAACCAAATAATGTAAAGTTTATTACTGTCAACGGATGCGACCATTCTTGCAGAAACTTAATGCACGCATATATCATTCCGGTGCAAATAAAAAGTGCAAAACTAATAACAACCCCGGCCACACCCATTACAAGGGCAAGATCACCATTAAACCCATCTGCAATCCCCACATCACTTAGCGCCCAACCGAAGTAATGTATAAGACCATAGGCCATAACCATACCCATTAACAATGGCAGCACGATAACTTCTCTAGACAACCAAGAAGTGCGCCACATGGCCGCAGTACGCCATGCGCGCTCTGGGTGACCAAGATGAAAGAAAGATGCCACTAATCCTGCAATCAAAAAACCAATAACAACCATACTTCCAAAAACATAAAACTGGTTTGATTGCTCAGGTAAAAATCCTAATGCGCTAATACTTTGGCCAGTCACCATAGCGACAAAAAGGCCTTGGCCTACGCCTATTAAAGTAGTTAGAAATATAACCGAAAACGCTGGATTCATAATAATTTATAAAGTTAATTTAAATATATATAGCAAATAAATTACCAACTAGTTGAATCATCAAGCGATGGTTCATCAAAGTTTGGTTTTGAAACTTCAACTTCTTTGTTCAAAGGATTGTCTGCACGAATTAATTCATCATCATTAATTGAACGTTGAGTACGTCTCCGAGGCAAGTAATGGTTAGCTGGTTTTGTATTCCATTCTGGCATCAATGCATAGCCACCCTCTTCTCGGATAGCGACCGAAACATTAGAATCTGGATCATGAACGTCCCCAAAAAGTCTTGCATTCGTGGGGCACGCCATCACACACGCGGGCTTACGTTCTTCTTCGGGCAGTTCTTCATCATAAATCCGATCTACACATAACGTGCACTTCTTCATTACTTTTTGATGCTCATCAAGTTCACGTGCGCCATATGGGCATGCCCATGAACAATACCTGCAACCTATACATTTATCGTAATCAACTAGAACAATGCCATCGTCTTCGCGCTTATAACTTGCACCGGTTGGACACACAGGTACACATGGTGGCTCTTCACAATGCAAGCAACTTTTAGGGAAATGCACCGTTTCTGTATTTGGATACTCACCTACTTCAAAAGTCTGCACACGATTAAAGAAGTTTCCAGTTGGATCTTCGCCATATGGATTATCATCCGACATAAACCCAGAGATGCCTGATGTATTCCATTCCTTGCAACTTGTCACACAGGCATGGCAACCAACGCAAACATTTAAGTCAATAACAAGCGCTAGTTGTTTTTTACTTGGTTTCATATCCATGATTTACTTCCTAGATTTTCCTGCAACATACGCCAACCAATTTCGACGCTTTGGAGCATTAGGTTGCGGTTGCATTGCATTAAACTGCGGAAACGTTTCTGGTGTGGTTTGATCATCTGCCTTATACACACGTACTCGCACATCATACCAAGCAGCTTGCCCAGTAATAGGATCAGAGTTTGAGAAAGTTTGATTCTGGCTATTAGGTGGTAATTCTTCACTGATGACATGATTCAATAAGAAACCTTTTTTAGATTCATTTGCACTTGGGGCTAAATTCCAAGCACCTTTAGCTTTACCAATAGCATTCCAAGTCCACACAGTATTAGGTTCCACTGCTTCAGAGAATCGACACATACAACGCACCTTACCCCAAACTGATTCAACCCAGACCCAATCACCATCTTCAAACGAATTTTTCTTTCCTAATTGTGGGCTTACATACAAATAATTGTGTGCATGAATTTGTCGCAGCCATGCGTTTTGAGAGTCCCAGGCATGGTACATCGCCATTGGACGCTGAGTGATCGCATTCAAGGGATACTTATGTTTATCGATTGCTTGTGCTTCTAATGGATCATAATAAAACGGTAATGGATCAAAATACGTATCAACGCGTTCACGCAAATGATCAGGCGGCTGTTTACTATCTGTTTTACCTTGGGCTGCTAAACGAAAGTTTTGTAGCACTTCTGAATAAACATGAATAAGAATAGGTTCAGCGTAACGCATTAATCGATGCTTCTGAGACCAGTTCAAGTAGCCTTGATTCCAATTGCGCATATATTGATATGACTTAGGCAACTCATGCATATAAAAGCAATCATTCTTAGCATACATCTCCCATTGATTAGGGTTAGGTTCGCCGCGCATGAACTTCTCGCCACCTTTGCCGCGCCAACCCGCCAAAAAACCAATGCCAGAACCTGGCTCTGTTTCATAATTAGTAATGAAATCAGGATAATCACGGTATTTCTTACTGCCGTCTTTATTTACAAACACTGGCAAGCCTAGACGACTCCCTAATTCAATCACCACTTCTTGGAAAGGTTTACATTCTCCCAATGGAGGCACAACCGGTACACGAACTGAGTCTGCTGGCCCTTCAAATTCAGATATAGGGCGGTCCAGCATCGACATCACATCGTGTCGCTCTAAATAAGTTGTATCAGGTAGAACAAGATCTGCGTATGCAACGGTTTCTGAGTTAAATGCATCTGCAACAATTAAGAATGGAATTTTATACTCACCATCTTCATTCTTATCATTCAACATCTTGCGAACATCTTGCGTGTTCATGGTGGAATTCCATGCCATGTTAGACATGAAAATCATTAAAGTATCGATAGGATAAGGATCGCCTTTCCATGCATTGGTAATAACGTTATGCATTAAGCCATGTGCTGACAAAGGATGTTCCCAAGAAAACGCTTTGTCGATACGAACAGGTTTGCCATCCTCGTCAACAAATAAATCATCCGGCTCTGCAGGAAACCCTAGTGGCATACCATCCAGGGGTGTATTTGGTTGAACCGCGTGTGGCGTATTGGGTGTTTTTGCGCATGGTGGAATGGGTCGCGGGAAAGGCGCTTTATGCCGGAAGCCACCAGGGCGATCAATCGTTCCTAAAAGGGTCATTAAAATAGACAAAGCACGTATAGCTTGAAAACCATTAGAGTGCGCTGCCAAACCGCGCATAGCATGGAATGAAACAGGATTACCTACTACGGTGTCATGCTCTTTGCCCCAAGTATCCGTCCATGAAATGGGTAATTCTATTTTTTGATCTCGTGCGGTTACACCCATCTCGTGTGCAATACGTCGTATATCTTCTGCAGATATTCCTGTAATACCTTCTGCCCATTCCGGCGTGTAATCTTCTACTCGTTCTTTAAGCAATTGAAAAGCGGGCTTAACGTTTACACCATCATCTAAGGTAAATTCACCCAATAACCTAGGGTCGGCACCTTCAGTGTGGGTGACTACTGCACTATTTGATGAGCGATCCCACCACAATTTGTTTTGAGGATCGAAACAACCCTCTTCTTCTGGCACCTCTGTACGCAAGAACATGCCGAATTCAGAACTTTCTTCGTCTAAATTCACTAACTGTGCTGAATTGGTGTATTGCACTAAGAATTCACGATCATATAAACCAAGTTTAATAATTTCGTGAATTAACGCGAGCATTAACGCACCATCTGTTCCAGGTTTAATAGGTACCCATTCATCTGCAATGGCTGAATAACCGGTACGTACAGGATTGATGGAAATAAACCTTCCACCATTTCGTTTGAATTTAGATAAGGCAACTTTCATAGGATTAGAACTATGATCTTCTGCAGTTCCAATCATGATGAATAATTTTGATCGCTCCAAATCTGGACCACCAAATTCCCAGAATGACCCACCTATGGTGTAAATCATTCCTGCGGCCATGTTTACGGAACAAAAACCACCATGCGCGGCATAATTTGGTGTTCCATAATCTTTAGCGAACAAGCCTGTTAAGGCCTGCATCTGATCGCGACCGGTAAACAATGCAAATTTCTTAGGATCCGTCTCCCTTATATGAGAAAGACGTTCTTCCATTATGTCGAACGCACGTTCCCAGGAGATTTCTTCAAAATTTGCGTCTCCTCGTTCAGTATTAGGTTTTCGAAGTAGTGGTTTAGTAAGGCGTGCTGGTGAATACTGCTTCATGATGCCTGAAGCGCCTTTTGCACAAAGGACTCCCTTATTAACAGGGTGCGCAGGATTACCTTCTATATAACGAATCTCGCCTTCCCGTAGCGTGACCTTAATTCCACAACGGCATGCACACATATAGCACGTAGTGGTTTTAACCTCAGACTTGGGTGAGGATGTTTCGCTCATATATATCCTGTAAGTGTAATTC
>JBGCDX010000069.1:0-5935 GCA_045105815.1 Gammaproteobacteria bacterium | reverse complement strand
ATCAATGCAGCTCGAAAAAACATTTCCATAATTGATCATGAAAAATTATGCTCAATCGCCGAAGGTGAGTTGAGCTTAAGTTAGACTGCAAAGTATCTTTCTACGTCAGAGCATATATAAATAAATCACCATTTACACAATCATCGGACTCTTAGTGCTTGCAACAGCTAAGACATATATAAAGACAAGCATTGCTAAACCCCAAGCAGTCACTCTAATAGACATTGTTTTCCCTCGCTTCAACGCTATCGTTCCTAACAGAATATAAACCAGCAATGCGATTATCTTAGCATTTACCCATGCTGTTGAAATAGGATACTGCAACGATAAAACCACTAATATTATCGCAGTGGCTAATAAAATAGTGTCATTAACATGAGGGACTATTTTTACCCATTTACTTTGCAAGCTTGATGATGACTGCATCATCCATACTCCTCTAATCAAAAACCCACAAAAAGACAACCCTGCGGTTGTGATATGAATAACTTTAATAGTTTCGTATAGGGACATTATTAGAAGTATTTTTTAACACATGATTAAGCATCGTCTAGTTTATGCAGAAACCTCTATTATTTTCTGACATACATCATATTTTTTTAATCAAAATCGATACTCTTCAACTTAAATTTTATTGTGACTTACTCTTCTTCTGATATATATCAGAAACGTGCGCTTTTATATTTGTTATTTTTGTGAAATATCTTTCACGTTAGCCTTAACTCCGCTAAATATCAGAAAATTATATTTAACATTAGGAATGCAAAATGCGAATATATTTATTTACCTGCTTATTGTTTTTTAGTTTGTTAATGCCTACATCTTTTTGCATGGCTTACGACAAAGGCACCTGGTTTGCCAGAATTGGCCCAGCACTGATTGAACCAAATGATAGTAGTAATGATGTAGAAGGCTTAGCCAATACAGGCGTGCGAGTTGACAATAATATAACACTTGGTTTCACGATTGGTTACATGCTAACTTCAAAATATGCGGTTGAGTTACTTGGTGTCACACCTTCCAAACACGATCTAAGAGGTAAAGATGGAATTAGTGCGTTAGGTAAAATTGCAGATGTAGACGTTTTCCCTCCTACTTTGTCATTTCAATATCACTTTGATGGAAGCTCTAAATTTCATCCATACATCGGAGTAGGCATTAACTACACATACTTCCCTGATGAACATGTCACCTCTTCCTTAGAAAACGCTCTTGGAGGCAATACAAAATTAGATATAGATGACTCATGGGGGCTTGCTGCACAAATTGGCATGGATTACTCACTAAATGACAAGTGGTTTATCAATTCTGCGCTCTGGTATGTAGATATTGATGCAGATGCAACGTTAAAAACTAATGGCATGTCTCGAGATATCGACATAGATATAGATCCGTGGGTCTTGTTTGCTGGAATTGGTCGAAAATTTTAATTTATATCAACCTATCCTGATCTAGAGCAGATTAAACCTGTCTACATTTACTTAGAATTTTATTCTAAACATTAAAATAAGAATAGGAACTTATATGGATCATTCTCTTTATGAAGAACTTGGTGGAAAGAAAACAGTTGAGAAAGCTTCAGCAATTCTTTATGTAAACATCTTGCGTGATGAACGCATTAGTAGTTTTTTCAAAGATATAGACATAAAAAAACACCAACGAAAAATGTCTAGTTTTTTGACTAATATATTTGGTGGTCCATCCCTATATTTGGGGAAAACCATGCGTAAAGCACATGTCGATGTGGTTAAAAAAGGGCTCAATGATAGTCACGTGGATGCCATGATGGAATGTGTTCATGCAACGTTAAAAGAATTAGATAAAGATGACACGCTGATCAATAAGGTGATGGCACAAATTGAAGAACATCGAAATGATGTTCTTGGAAAATAAAAACCACCTATAAGGATTTACTCATGCACAACGCATATAAGGTTTATAGTATAAAAACATTAAAATCCGATGCACCTTATGCATATTTTTTATTATTTCTCTTGTTATTATTTAATAGTCTTAATAGTGTATACGCTGGCGAGTCTGTAGAAGCGGTAGATGCAGGCGCCAAAGAATTTCAGCAACGGTGTGCGTTATGTCATGGTACCAATGGCAAAGGAAATGGACCCTATGCATTTGCACTAATTTTTAAACCCTCAAACCTAACCACATTGCTTGCCGACAATGATGGTGTATTCCCTTTTATTGAAACGTATTTAATTATCGATGGCCGAGAAATGGTAGAAAGCCATGGACCAAGATTGATGCCAATTTGGGGAGACCGCTACAATACTGAAGCTTGGTCTGAAGTGAATCCTGAATATGGTGATACTCTGGTTAGAGGTCGAATTTTAGAACTGCTTTTATACCTATTTTCTATTCAAGAACCTAATGCATCAAATTAATTAACGAAAATTTAAATATAAGATTATAAATTTTAGAGGAGCTGGGCCTGGTAGGAAAAGGCTATATAGGGAGTAAATTGAATCGTTATTGAAATGTAGAAATGATTCCAATTTTTAGCCAGGAGGTTAAATGCGTGATCGCATTTGAAGCAACCTCTTCTTCCACATGATATTCAAGCATCAACTCACATATATCCGCAAAGTTTGCGCCCCGAAGAAAGCCGATCAACATTACATACTCATCAATCGCTAAGGAACGAAACTCTGTGATGCGATCATGATTACGCCAAATTAACCAGTGTGACAGCAACTCTTCTTGTTGTGGAGGGGATTTTTCTGCCTTAAGTGCTTGCCAACTAGGCACTGAATTCCAATCGGTTTTATAGACTTGCATACTAGGATGAAAATGCAACTTCATAGCTGGCCACTGCTCTTGAGGTAATGGCGTTAAGTCTTCTATTGTTGCGCGCTCAGCACTACCCGCATCGAAGGCGTATAACAAATTTCTTTCAAATTCAGCAATTTCTGCAATAATTGGCGTAGCAGAGAAAGGTTCGGTTTTTCTCAAATACTCTGGCAAGTACTCGCAAAAATCACGCAAGGAAGTAACGTGCGATGGCTTAGAAGCAATATACCCTGCAGCCATTAAATCAAACAAATCATCCCCCAGATACATGCCAAGAATTTCATGATCATTCTCAATACTGCTTTTTAAACGAATCTTATAGGCATTTCCATAAATTCCTAAGCGAGTAGAAACAGGTACACCTCCTTGCTCAGCTACATTTTTTGCAATAGCAGAATCTTTATCCAACAAATGATGCATAAACTCATGCTGTAACTCGTTTAAATTAAACATAATTATATTTCTCTATCTTTCTACACTAGCCTTCTAAGCTGCTTGAGGATGGACCGTATTAGCAATTTCTTTCGCATGGTTCATTTCTGCCTGCAATTCAGAAAATTCAGGAATATTATCATCGCGCTCAATCATCGTACTTATTGGACCAAAACGCTTTAATGCATCAGCATATAATTCCCAAACAGGATCAGGCACATTATGATCATGCGTATCAATCACGTAATCTCCACAATCCTCATGCCCGGCTAAGTGAAATTGCTGCACACATTTAGGATCGATATGATTCATAAATTCATGTGGTGAAAACCCATGATTACGTGAACTTACATATATATTATTTATATCTAGTAGAATTTTACAATCGGAACGCTTCACAATTTCACTTATAAACTCCCACTCTTCCATCTCAGAGTTTTTATAAGTTAAATAACTAGAAACATTCTCAAATAATATCTGCCTTCCCATAAAATCTTGCACTTGATTAATTCGATCTACGAGATGCTGAATTGCTTCTTCGTTATAAGGCATGGGCAGTAAGTCGTGGCTATTAATATCGCCAACAGAAGTCCAACAAAAGTGATCAGAAATCCATTCAGGTTGAACTTCAGCTACCAATGTTTTTAGCTTTTTTAGATAATAAAAATCCAGCGGGTCGGTGCTACCAATCGACATAGATACACCATGCAATACAAGTGGATAATGTTCTCGTATAGCATGCAAATTGTACTTAGGTTTTCCACCAGCAACCATAAAGTTTTCTGAATGAACTTCAAACCAATCTACATCAGGTTTATGTTCTAAAACATGTTGATAATGAACTGTCCGAAGACCGAGGCCATAGCCAATAAATTTTTTCATAATTTAAAACCCGAGGAGTGCTAACGCTCCCCGGACCCTTAAGTTGATTTATAAAGTTTAACTAGTTTAGCCAACCTTTCCACCAACATCAGCACAAGACTTAGCAGTAGTGGCTACAAAACCAGTACCTTTCCATGAAGCTTGCCCGGCACAGTCATTACTTGCAGTGCCACAGTCATTATGGCCTTTGCAAATATTCACACCATTACAATGCACAAGATCAGCAGTTGTTACTTCGCCTCTCCATTCATCTTTAACCGTTCCGCCAATATCACCACATGCTTTAGTTGGCATCGCTACAAAGCCAGTACCTTTACATGAAGCTTGCCCACCACAGTCATTATTTGCAGTGCCACAATCATTATGACCCTTACAAGTATTCACTCCATAACAATGTGCAAGTTCAACGGTTTCAGCCGCTGGCGCTGCTTCTGCACTGCTTCCAGCAGAACCACCGGTGGTACAACCAGCAATAAGGCCTGCTGCCGCTAGCGCCATGGTCACACCTGACAATGCAGGTAAGGTTTTTTGTTTTTTCATATATATGACTCCTAATTTAATTGAAATGATCGTATTCAGGCCTATAGACCAGAACATTCATAATTTCATTACTTAAGCTTGAAAAGCTGTTCCCCTGCTCATGGATATGAGCACTAATAAGGAAGACCAGCGTTATTCTAAAAATATTACATTCATTTTTCACATCATCACGATGAATTTTTTGCATGCTAATAATGCAAATAATCTGAAATATATTTATCACGAGTCGTGTCTATTTACCCGTAACTGATTACATTTTTAAATTTAACAAAGGGAACATAAACATGAAAACTAAAGCACTTGTAACACTAACATTACTATTATCCAGTGGATTAACGCTAGCTTCTGGTGGTCTTGATATTAACAAAATAGATGCACAAGAAACCACATCCACTAATGTTGAAATCACTGAACTTAAAGCGCAAGGCCCACTTGATGCCTTCAATGTAAAAGTAGAAAGCAGTGAAAAAGTTGACACTAGCTCACTTAAACAAACTTACGATGGAAAATCATAAGCTTTCTATATGACACTTCTAGAAAAAATATGGATGTAACTACGAACAAGGATGTTCTTTAGATACATAAAAGCAAACAAATAAATTAATCACAAATTAATAGCTATGAAACACACATACAAATTACTTTTAGCAGCCACACTAAGCATTTCAAGCTATACCGTAGTTGCAGAAAATATCATTGAAGATACGTACTACAACCATACAGAGGTCGTCATAGAACCACGTATTCAACTCACTTTTTTACCAGGTATTGAGCGACCCACCAATCAACCATTAGTGATGCATATGGTGGACAACTCTAGTCATAATTCAAATTTATTAATTTTAAATTCCAGCCTAGTTGAATCAAATAATGCCATTAGTACTAAAAGTTACTTCGACGATATAGAAGTTATCAATAACAATCTATTCGAGCTCAGGTTTTAAGAACTAACAATAAAAGCAAACATAAAGCAATATTTAGGAGAGAGATAATGAACATTATTGACAAAAGTGAAAATCTAGAAAAACACTTAAACTTAGTCGCCGAATTATTTCTCCGTGAAATGATACGCAAAGAATATCCAGACTGGGTGGACTACAACGGTGAATGTAAAAAATGCGACGAATATTACGACTCTTTAATTGATGCGGTAGAAATAAGATAAACGAGAAATAAAATGAATAAACATTTTAGTTTAGGCGTCGTCATTACATCCACTGTAACGTTTTTCCTACTGTTATTTGCAAATGCATGCAATGCCAGTGCACTTACAAGT
>JBGCDX010000068.1:0-50630 GCA_045105815.1 Gammaproteobacteria bacterium | reverse complement strand
CCATCTGTCATACATTTCCAGATGTGGAGATTTGGATAGACGCTGGCTATTTATTAATTGAGCATTATTTACGTAAATCTAATATAGAAAATTTACGCATTATTTTATCCTCAGAGTCACTACCCTCTATAGATGCTTTTTTCTTAACTTTAAGCATGCACAATTATCATAATTTTATCTTATCTTTAGATTATAAAGCTGATCACTTATTAGGCTTACAAGAGCTTTTACAGTACAAGGAACAGTGGCCGAAGGACGTAATCATCTTAAACCTTAATTACGTTGGTGCTGAGCAAGGTTATCAATTTCCACTAGACCTTAATCAAAAAGAATTAATCAAAAATTTTAATATATTCTATGGTGGAGGTATTAGAAATATAAGTGAAATGAAAACCCTGAAATCTATTGGCTTTGCTGGAACACTTATTTCTACTGCTCTACACAATCAAAGCATAAAAAATGAGGATATCCAGCTACTCAACCAATAACTTTGAGCCTACGTTGAGTACCTTGACTTAACAAATTACGAAGTTGGGACTTACCTAGATCGTCCGCAACGAAATATCTTAATAAAGCACTTTTGCCATTCTTTTGCAGCTCATCCAAGCTAGGCCCAATATACGTGCAATGAGATTGGCTAGTTTCATATATTTGCAGCTCAGTTAAGCCAGGAAGATATTCTATCAATTTCTCCCAAATGAATATATTTAGCAACTCCGTACTAGAGCGCCATGACAATTCAGCAGTAACGTAATTCAAGTTGTGGTGATCCAACTCATTCACTATTTTTTGTTTTGCAATACGTTTCAAATATCCATAGTCCATAACAAATCCAGTTAAAGGATCGATATAATCTTTTACTTTGATATTCATTGCATATCTTCCACCGTGCAGATTTACGCACTTATCGGGATGATCAGTAATAAAATGCGCAGAATCAAAAACTAATTCTTTAACCACTGTCGCCTCTTCATGCTGATCAAAAAACCTTTCGCATGCATTTGGTATTTCTTGCAAATAATCTGACAAGAGACTAATTAGTCGTGAGGTATCTTCAAGTGTTTCACACCTCATTAATTGACCTTTTTCATATTCAGAGACATCAAGTGGTGTTAAACGTATTTGATATTTTTTAGCTAACTCAGTCTCAATACGTTTTGCATCTTCAACATTAAGAAAGTCTAAAAACAAATAACCACTGTGTAATTCACCGATATGTGCAACCAATACTGCAATTTGCTGCAAAAAAGATTCATCTGAACTATTAACTATACGTGGAGGCAAGAATGATGAAGGCATCTTAATAGAGTTTTTTGCCACAACTCGATGGCTATTATTTTCATAAAAATATTCTTGCTTAAACTGAAAGCCAATTACTTGCAAAGATTGTTGATACCAAAGCAATTGTTCTAATCTACGTATTCCAAGCGTGATTACTATAAAATCATCCTGTTGTTTTATCGCATCGGCCATATACAGACCGGCAAGAATATCTTGAACTTGTTGAGTTGATGTCTGAGTAGGCTTTATATAGTTTGCAATATTGTCATGTTGATTAATCTGATCTGAGTTCAGCAGGAGATCTAAAGGCAAATGGTGGCGTAATGCATATTCTTGCAAAGTTAATCCGCAACAAACATACAAATGTGCATTGTCTATTTGGTTGCCAAGCTCTTTGTTACATTCATTACATTGCATACGAATTCCATCATATCTGTCTGATCAATTTTTCTGATCAAATTTTTTTGGCTAAATTTATAGCTAGATTTATCTGTTTGCTCTTTCAGGCCAACTATCTGTCTAATCTACTTGGGACTCATTATATAAGAAAACCTTGTTGGTTAAGAATAAACCAACAGACAAAAAAATGCCCCGATAAAAATCGAGGCATTCCTATAAATTGCTCTAAAAAGCAGTCTAGAAACCCTTGAATGGGTGCTCTGCGCTGTCTTTTTGTGCAACAACTGTAGCAGCCTTAGGCTCGTCCTTAACGGCGCGCTCTAAAGATTCTTTTACAGCTTTGTAGTTGTTTTCATAGATAGCTTCGTTACTCTTAGCTTCCCAGTGAATGAAAACACCAACACAAACAAAAACGTCATCCGCTTCGTCTGCAGGGATAGTGCCATCTTCAACACTATCAGCTACCGCTTTAGCTACAGCCGCTTGAGCTGGGCCAAACATTTGAACTGCTTGCTCGCCACCTTTGATAGTCACTTTATTGAACATCATTGTGTTTGGCTTACAAGGAAGGTTTGGTGCAACAACAGCTAATAAAGTTGAGAAGCCGTCCTTGTTATTTACCAAGCCATTACAAAAAGCAGTTTCAACAGCAGAACCGCGAGGACCGATCAATAAATCGATGTGCGCAATTTCAGCCATAGTGCCTGAAGGATCGTTATCATTAACGAGCGACTCTCCAGTCATAACTCTATTGATTATTGCCATTATTATATTCTCCTAAATTTATATTTCTATTTGTCGACAAATTACAGACTGATCTCACGATCAAGTCCATATAATCTCCTAATCTCCTAATCTCCTTGAAAACCATCACAGACAATGTCTGAAGATCTACTGCGTTCTACAACTGCCCTAAATTAGATTAGGCCAGCCGCAAAAATGCTAGCTGCAGTGAGATCCGCTGAGGTTCCCGGATTTATTAGGTTACGCTTGAGTTGGCGATCAATTTCTAATAATTGTGCCTCGTACCTACTCGGTGAGTCCGATTGGTAGAGCTCCATCTCAAGAGCCGAGATCATATCACTAATTTCTCTAGCTTTTAACAGCCCAAATTTACGTTCAATTAAGCTATCTGGATAGTACCTTAAATAGGATAGAAACAATCCTGCGGTAGCCCATTTTTCATCACCCCATTTCTTCATCAGCGCATGGTAACGTGGCACACCAAAATTAAAAATATCATCAAAATTGTTTGAATATTGAGCAGCAACCATATCCCACTCTGAAGCAATTTTCATTGTATTTAAAAGAGTTACAGTAGGTTCTTGAGAAATATCTTGATTATTTTTCTCTCCCATCCCACCTGGTTTTGCGATGCGAATGGCTTGATATACATGCAGGGCATCTTGAACAGTGCTAGATGTCAGCACTTTAATTATTGAATCTCTAAGACTCTCATCTAGGGCCTTATTGAACATCGCTTGAACAAGTGGCGCCATCAGAAGCACCATCCCTAAATTAGTATTCGTATGTACGGCGACCTGAGTTGCTGAAATAGCATGTAATATTCTTGACCCTAAAGATAACGCAGGGTCCGTTATAGGCTCTGCACTCGCCTTAGCACTGTTCAAAAAATCATCAACACTGAGATCTTTACCACCAGAATAAAGGCTAATATTGCCGGGCTTCAGAGATTCAACATCTAATTTACACACCTGTAAGTAGTGATTGATTAGCTCTTTACGCAATTCAGATTGCTGTTCCATAAAAACAGTGTTAAATAATTTAGCTAGCGACTGTAGAGGTGTTTTTTACTTGCATGCATTTAATAAAATCTTCCGCAAGCTTGTCAGCAACTACTAGGCTATTTACACTTTCTAAACCTTTCCAAGCAGGAATGCTATTCACCTCAGTGACCCACAATTTCCCGTTCAAATCTTGCATAACATCAACACCAGCATAATGCATGTCCACTGCACGCACTGCTTTTTTAGAGATAGCTGCAAACTGATCATTTATGATCGCTGAATAACACTTACCACCATTTGCAACATTGCTTATCCAGTCCATACCTTCTCTTTTCATACAAGCAATCACTTCATCCCCAATAACAAAAACTCGCCAATCAAACGCACTTTCGTTTCCGGTTTGTATAAAACGTTGCAGATAATATATTTTGTTATAAACCTTAAAGTTGGTTATATCCTCAGGTTTAGTAATAAGTTGCAGATCTTTCCCTTGAGACCCAAAAAGTGGTTTTGCTACCACTTTATTACCCATCGCTAATTCTCGCCTAATAAAAGAATAAGCCTGATGCACATCATTACCCACCCAAGTAGGTGGCGTATGAATACCTGCTTGATCTAACAAAAAACTCGTCATGCCTTTATCGACACTACGCTCAATAGCTCGAGCACTGTTGTAGACTAGTATATTTAATTCATGTAATGCATGAAGCACATCCAAATAAAAGACAACCTCCTCTAGCGTACCGCCTTGTACACCACGTACAAACACACCGTCAGGCAATGCTCCTTCAAACCCAGGTATATACAAACTATTTAAATTTTTACTAGTACTTATTCTGGCATCTTCATGACAACCGACATGAATATAACAATCTGTTAAAGATACATTTGTACACTTATATCCTCTCCTTGAAAAGGCATCATGCAGCTCTCGCCCATGCCAGCCAGGATCATCCGTTACTAATGCAATATGCTTTGACACAAAATTTTATTATGAAAATGATTTTTCTAATAAAGTGGGATCTAATGCACCTCCTCGGAAAGTTTTGCCACTATCCACTGCAGTAACCATTACTGAGGCAGGACTAAATAACATTGGATCTACTTTAAAGAAATCATATTCATAGTCTTTGAAAATTTGAGCAAATGGTTTCCCATAATCACGCGATGAACTTGAAGGTAGTTCTTTCGCTAATTTTTCTGCCGCAGCATCATCACCTTTTACAAATAATTGCACTCTACCAGCAAATAATATTGCATCATTCGTACGGCCCATCGCTTTTACAAAATCTGGTATTGGCGGTGACAATGGCGCACTAGCTGAGCCGTCAAGAACCTGATCTAACGGAAAATGTAGTTCATGCGTTTTATGCATCGCAACTTCTAGCACACGCGCAACCACTTGCATATTTCCAGCTATCGAACTCGTTGGGGTTAAAATAAAAGTCAGTGCACTGGGTGCCAATTTACACGTTTCAGCAACCTTATCGATCACCTCTATTGGTGGCAGTGTATCTACCTCAAGTACGAACACTGCGCTATCACACTCATCTTTATAACCGAGCTCTTCAAACAATGGCTCTTTCAATGCTATTGCGCGGCCTGGCCCAGATCCTAACGCATGAAATTTTTCATGTGACAGACTCCAACCCGCATATTGGCTTGCTAAACAAGCTAAAACAGGATGAGAAGTATGGACATGTAATGACAATGGCCAATCTTCTATTGCAGAAGCATGGTAAAGGTTTACATTACCCAATCCACCCATACATATTTCACCAATAATTCTTCCAGCCTCTAATCCACCCACACAGTCAATCCCTGCATCTATATAGGTAGCTCCATTAGAAAACTTTCCAACATTAACACGCAAGGCTTCACTTTTTGATATCAGCTCATGTACCAATGGCTTTGCTAATTCATTCACACTGATCATCGACTTCTTCCTTCTATATTTTGGGTAATTGGTTATATAAAATTTAATTAAACTTAATGGGTAGATTTTACTAAAAACTTGGCAAGAATAGATTGTTTACGACTCTTTATCATCTCACATGCCTGAGCAGTATTTTTCCCTCCAGCAAAAATACTACAAACTGGCTCAAATTTCTTAATAACTTCTTGTGACTGAGGTCGATCTGCAGCCCAAAGTGGCCAAGACATATCACCTGGAATCATTATCTCAGTCGGTGCATATACAATTGCATGTGCTCGTAACAACGGTTTACTTCTTGTTTTTGGCAAGATCTGATGTAGACACGCTTGTATATGTTGTTCTATCAATTCGCCATATTTTGACTCATATAGTTCATAGGTTGCAGGTATACGAGGATTAATTTCTAAAACATAAATTGAATCATTAGCGTATATGAAATCAATACTGTTCAATCCAACAAGTTCGAACTCTTTAATCAGCACTTTTGTATACTTCAATGCCGCTTTTTGCAGACTGTCATCTAGCTTTACTTGATTAATGGCTCCAGCATAAGCATAGGGCATCGAAATCCCAAGTGATTCATGCCATAGAGTATTGAATCCTAGTGCATATATATCATTCCCGTTTGCCAAAAAAGTAATTGAAAAACACACACCGTCTAATTTCTTCTGAAAGTAAACGTTTTCTGGCATTACTACATCAGCATTAATGGGTGTTACACCTACGCCACCGGTTCCATGTGCATGCTTTAGCAGCCAAGCATCATCAGATAACAGATTCGATGATGAATTAAACGTAATTTTAGGGTGCGGAATGGAATACTGATCTAGTTTTGAAAAAAATATCTCAGCGTTTTTTACACTTTCAATAACACGACTAGAATTTCCGAGTACGGGATGTATATTAATAATTTCCAATAACTCCGAATTAGACTCAATCGCAGCGTCAAAAAAAACCCCATCGAATGAAGTTTTGGATAACAAATATTGAATAGCTTGAACTACGCTATGGTGATCTAGCCCGAATTGGGTTCGTTTTATTTTCTGAACTTCGGTTGCTGCTGCACAAGTATCACAATCCGCAAACCCATCAACAACAGCAACTGAACATCCTAATGAAGCTAGGCCCTGCGCAATCGCACGACCAGATGTAGCTATTACTAAATAATTAGGCAAGGTTAAAGCCTGGCCTTATTAAAAATATTAGCTAATTATTTTCCTTGAACAATTTCTCTAGCCACTTCAAACGCACGCTCAAAATGAATATAAATAGGTTCATCTCGATCATGCATTTCTTGTAACAGTCTATGTTGTGTTTGATACTTTACGTTTCCAATTGCCAACGCACCAATACCAAACGCATTCTTAGAGCCTTCAATTGGCTCACATGCGCCCATTACATCAAGACCGTAAATACCTGAAGGCGGAACTGCGTTTACATCAGCAGCTACTTTTAGCCCTGTCGCTGCGTTTTTTATATGTTCCTCTGTTATCACTTGTACACCAGCTGCAGCACAAGCCAAAATCACATCAGCCTTATCCACAATTGCGTCTATTTCATCATTAGCCTCACCTTCAATTCCGGTCAAGTCCGCACCATATTCGCTATTACATAACGCCGCTACACGTTGTGATTTATCTTTTTTACGGCCCAATATTTTTACACTAGCAGCACCAGCTTTCGCAGCCAATACTGCTGCAGTAGAACCCACTGGACCCGTACCGCCCATAACAATTACACACTTGCCATTAAGGTCAGTATCATGTTTGTCTTTTAAAGCCTGTTCTACCGATGCAACCATGCCCGCAGCAGTAGTAAATGCGCCACTAGGATCAGCAAAACATGAAACTTGAAATGGTGGCACCATCGATTCTTGAACAATCTCCATCATATCCATTGCCATATGCATATCACGGCCGCCTAAAAATATACCAGTTCGCTTAAGGCCAGATGGACTACGCGAGAATATTGCATCTTGTGTTAAGGCTTGAACATCGTCCTTTTCCACATCTGTATAACCAACGGTGTTGTCCCAACCAGCATCTAGTGCCATGTTAACGTCAAAAGGACTTAAGTTTTTTGCAGGGGTGAACATATGAAGGATATATGGCTTTTCCATTTTTTACTCTCTTGTTTCTTTACTGTAGATAATATTAATTAAAGTTAACCACATGCACTTAAATTATGCGCATGAAAATACATGATTTTATTTTAAGACTTATTTGATTTGGACAAAGAAGTAATTTCTTGTTTTTCTAAATCTTTTTCTTCTAAATCTTTTACGATTGCTCCAGCATTTCGACCAGAAACAATCTTAAAGTTTAAATCTTCAACAGACGCAAATTTTGACTGTAGCTTTCTCAACATCAAATGCGCATTAGTTTCACTATCGACAAATGCAAAACCTGTCGGCCCCCAAGAGCTTTGACCCACTCCTTTCACGCCCAAAGATTCTAGAAAACTACATGCCTCTGCGACTACAGGGCTAGTATAACGCCCTCCTTGTGCAGACGCGAAATATTCGCCAATACATTTTTGCAATTCATATATACCTAGATTAAATATATCAATGTTTTGCTCGCTCACTGCAGGCAAAATCTGCATAAGCACTAATCTACATAGTTTTTCTGCAGTTTGTGGTGAAAAATCAGGCAATCTAGCAAAAGATGCGTCCTCATCTTGCCCATGTAACCCACGTTGACTCTTATCAAAGATTAAAATAACGCGCCAATTTGACGGAAACTCCAGCCGTGAAATTATTGGCGGAACTTTACTTCCTGAATTACGACCTGCATCTACCAGAAAACCACCTCGATCAAACGCCCCAATGCCAATACCTGACCTAGCACCACGATTTGATAACACTGCAATTTCAGAGCTTTTAGACTCAATTTCAAATAATTTAGATAGTGCTGTGCCAACGGCGATCGCTAACTGGGTGCCAGACCCTAAACCCGAATGACCCAAAATCTGTTCTACGACTTCAAGCTCGAGGCTATTAGACAAGCCCTTATAAGCAATAAACTTTTCTGCATATTTTTGAACTCGCCCAGATGGATCACCAATGACGTTAAACTGATCAGAGGGTCGAGCAATAATTTTTGTAGCTAAGCCATCTAAAGTAAGCCCAACACTACCAAACCGTCTACCTAGACCACCATTAAGATCCAAAAAACCCAAGTGTAAACGTGCAGGAGCTTCTACATATATAGGCATGGACTTCATAACACTAATTCTATTCGATATTGAGCAATATGACCTTATGTTTTAGGGATAAATCTATGTTTCTGTATTAGATATTAACCATTCAATCAAATAGAAAATATATTGACCTTCAGATGATTTGGACGGACCCAATACCTTTGCGGCATATCGATTCTTCTGTCGATCTGCGTCGGCATGAGCTTCCTCAATAGTCGTTTTGATCTCGACACAATTTGCAGAAAAACGTTTACGATTGCGACCAGATTTATTTAATTTAGGCGCATACACCACGGCAAACTGTAATTCCGAAACACCACCTTCAGGATCAGGTGGAACGAACCCATGCATTTAGATGCATCCCCCTTATATTAAATAACAACTCCAAATGACATTTATTCTTTTAATTTTATCTGCAGCATTCCATCTTTGACATTAATATAATCTACACCGGCAGCGAAGGCTTTCCAAAAGCCGCTCTCTAAGCCAAATTCTTGCACCAGATCAACATTTTTCAAATTTCCTAGCCATGCATTTGGAATCGGTACACCCATAATACTAACACCCTTCAATATCACTACCGGTCGATCATTGGTAAAAGATAAGCCCAAACCAGTATTCACCCTTAATGTTTTACCACCTATAAATGGGAAGTCGGAGTCCATAGGAATAAGCATTTTTGCACTAGCCAGATCATTAGCTAAATCAATCGCCACACGGTTAGCCATATCTGTATTTTTAGCGAGCATGGCATTAAGCTCTTTTTCGCTGAAGTTTATTTCACGTTTACTAGCATCTTCACTATAAGCTTCTGGCGATAACACAGACTCATGTGCTTTAGTATCTTCTTCTTTTTTATCACGCGAACCCCATAACGACTTTTTCTTTTTTGATTCATCACTTGCATCAGTTATATCAGGCTGAAAACCTAGCGCTTGTAATTTTTCATTTAATACTACAGTTTCTGTTTGTGACAAATGAATAGGCTTAAACTCCTTAGCAAATACAAAGCGTTGTAGCACGAAGTATGTCAACACCGTAGCAACTAATATTGTTACTAGAATAATTAAAAATACCTGCTTACCACTAAAACCTTTTTTAACGGTCGCTCCATTTAAACTTGTATCATTCATAAAACCTCCTACCAATTCATTGCATCTATTAGAGCTTTCTCCAGCTCGAACTGCCATCAGGGTGATCCTGAATCTGAATACCCATAGCAGTAACCTTATCGCGAATTTCATCCGCTACACCGAAATTCTTATCTTTTTTAGCTTGCGCTCTTGAATCTAATAATTCTTGAATTTCACTTTCATTAATATCACCCTCTCCTTGAAACCACTCATTAGGATTTTGTTGCAATATCCCTAGGATATTTCCAGCAGCCATAATTTGTTTTTTAAGCAGCCTTCTTGCGGCAGGATCTTTTTCCGTATTGGCTCGTTTGGCTAGCTTATGTAGCTCAGCAAATGCTGCGGGAGTATTCAAATCATCTTTAAGGGCTTGCAAAAAACCATCAGAGACATCTTCTGAACAAACTTCAACCTCTACATCTTGCAATTCTTGAAGTGCACCATAAAGTTTGTCTAATATTTTTGAAGACTGTTTAAGTGCATCATCAGTCCAATCTAAAGGACTTCTATAATGAGTACTTAGCAATGTTACACGTATTGCTTCGCCAGGGGCTTGTTTTAGAAGTTCTTTTACTAATAAAACATTGCCAATCGATTTAGACATTTTTTCCTGATCGACATTCACAAAACCATTATGCATCCAATAACGACTAAACAAATTACCACCATGCACGCATGTAGTCTGCGCTCTTTCATTTTCATGATGCGGGAATACCAAATCTTGACCACCACCATGAATATCAATCGTTTCGCCTAAATGTTCTTCTATCATTGCCGAACATTCGATGTGCCACCCTGGTCGTCCAGCACCCCATGAACTTTCCCATGCAGGCTGGTCTTCAGTAGACGGCTTCCACAACACAAAATCAGACGGATCTCTTTTAAACGGAGCTACCTCCACACGTGCACCTGCCAACATTTCTTTTTGATCACGACCCGACAGCTTTCCGTACTCTTTATATGATGGGACATCAAATAAAACATGCCCTTCTGCTTCATAAGCATGCCCACTATCAATTAGCCGCTTAATCATGTTTATGATTTGCGGCATATGTTCCGTTACCCGCGGCTCGATAGTTGGTGGCAATACGCCTAGTGCACCCATATCTTGATGGTATATTTCTGTAAAACGCTTACTAATAGTTTCTATTGATGTATTTTCTTTCAATGCAGAAGCATTAATCTTGTCATCTACATCTGTAATGTTTCGCGTATACACAACATTAGTAAACTCGTGCTGTAGTAGTCTAAAAAATGTATCAAAAACCACAGCTGGTCTTGCATTACCAATATGTGGATGGCTATAAACCGTCGGCCCACATACGTACATGGTTACCCGTTCTGGGTCACTCGGAATAAATTCTTCTTTTTTACGTGTAAGCGTATTGTAGACGTGTATTTTCATATAACTAATTTTTCATCCTTGCTATGAGCGCAAATATAACACCAGAAATGAATTGGTTATAGGCAAATACTTTTCCACAGCAGGATATATATGAAAGCAAAATCAGCCAACTCACTCCATTAAAATTTAAATTCATTCTTTACTTAGTAACAACCTTCAAATGAATAACTCATTGAATATTATTACTTTATAAGATTTGCAAGATTTATCATTTAATAACATAAGTTTTTATCATAGTCGTGACCTAGAACAAAGAAGCTATATGAATCCTGCCCTACACTAAGTGAGTGTATTCACACGGAAGATGAATCACGTCCAAGGAGAGAGACGACATGCTTGTTTTTAAAGCAATAAATAGATTGCCTATGTATATCGATATACTGTGTCGAACGTGCATTATTGCTTTGATAATTATTGCAACAAACTCTACTCCTGTCTTTGCTAATAATGTTTCGCAGCCCAATAGCAATCATGAGTCCAGTAGCCCCGTAAGAAGTGGACTTAAACTCGCGTTAAATAATTCTTCATTACCACTTATTAATGATGTAATTAAATTATATGAATCCAGAAAGTATAACCCTATCTGGAGCAATGGTCTTAGCTACAATAATCATGCTCATACTTTATATAATGCAATATTAAATGCACGCAAATTGGGTTTAAACCCAACTGATTATGACCTTAATATTATAAAGTACTTTTTAGAAACAACCATCGATGATCAAGCCATTCTAGGCAAGTCCGATGTAACCTTTACACATGCCTACGTAAAATTAGCCAACCATATTAATGCAAACCCGGTCTCATATGATTTAGCAGATGAATATGCTCTATTCGTAAATAATTCGTTTTTAACTGAGATTGCTGACAAATCTACATATAAAAGTGAACCTAGAGTTACTGATGTTCCACTCCTAAACCAAGACCCCTACACTAGACTACTAAACGCAATTAAAACTTATCGTCAACTAAATGATGATTTTGAGCCGATTATTTTACAAAAAAAGTCTCTCACAATAGGTGACTCTTCTTCTGAAGTGATTAAAGCAAAAAACAAGCTTTCAGAGTTAGGTGATTATAAGAGCCCTGCTGAAATTGATTCAATTTATGATGAAGCATTAGCAATAGGAGTTAGTAAATTTCAACATAGGCACGGCTTGGATGCAGATGGTGTACTGGGGAAAAAAACAGTTAGGGAAATTAATAAATCATTCGAGGCCCGTACAATTCAACTTGAAGTTAACTTACATCGAGCAAAACAAATTTCTGATCAAGGCGAAAATCGATACATCTTAGTGAATGTACCAGACTACATGTTATATGTAATCGAAAATGGGAAAACGATTTATCAAACACGTGTAGTAGTAGGCAAGAAAAAAAATAAAACACCAGTGTTAACATCACAAATATCTGAGTTAGTATTAAATCCATATTGGAACATTCCTACCTCAATCACCAAGAATGAAATAATTCCTAAACTTCATGAAGATCCAGAATATCTTTCGAATAATGACATGAAGGTAATTTCAAGGGTTGATAATAAAAATATAATTATTGACCCAAGTTTTATAGATTGGAAAAATTTAGACCCAGAAAACGCCCCAATACGCATTAGACAAGATCCTGGCAAGAAAAATGCGTTAGGTAGAGTGAAATTTATGTTCCCTAATAACTATAGTGTTTATCTCCATGACACGCCGTCACGAAATTTATTTTCACGAAATTATCGTGCTTTTAGTCATGGTTGTGTTCGTGTTGAACATCCATTTGAATTAGCAAAAGTACTAATATCTGGTACTGAGAATTGGAATAATGAAAAGCTTGATTATTTCGCAAACCGCGATAAAACAAAAATCGTAAGATTAGATAAGCCTATTCCTATTCATATAACGTATATGACAGCATGGGCTGACGAACAGGGTATCATCAATTTTCGACCTGACATCTACAAACGAGATAGCCAAATAGCTGACAACTTGTATAATAGTGCGCAATAAATAATTCAGTATGCATACAAGGACACTTTGTGGAACGAACTTCCAAGCCAATTAAATCTGCAAAATATGCGCGACGAAAATTTTTAAAATGCACCATCGCTGTAGCAGCGACTAGCACTTTTTCTAATATAATTCATGCCAATACCAGCAGCTCTTCAGAAAGAACCTTAGAATTTATCAACCTACATACTGATGAAAAGTTACACAGTAATTATTGGGTAGACGGCGAATATGACGCAAATAGTCTGAGCGAAATCAATTATATCTTACGTGATCACCGCGCCAATGAAGTACACGAAATAGACACCGGCCTTATAGACATCCTCCACACCTTACATAGCACTGTTGGCTCAAAATCCCCTTTCCACATTATTTCTGCCTACCGCTCCCCATCAACAAATGAAAAGTTACGTGGACAAACTAATGGTGTCGCCAAAAAAAGTCTTCATATGCAAGGCTTGGCTATCGATATTCGCTTACCAGATGTAGAACTTAAGCATTTACGTGATGCGGCAATTTCTTTACAAGCAGGAGGCGTTGGTTATTACGCTAAAAGTAATTTCTTACATATTGATATGGGAAAACCACGCTACTGGTAATCCATATTTTCTTACTAACAGCATAGATTGAACGCTAGCTGAAGAAAATAATCCAACCGTCAGCACCCTCTTTCTGACGAAAACATCTGTCATAACTTTAATATCGCTATTATTGAAAGACATATATTTTGTGACAAATAGCATCATCAAGAACTAGAAATAATATTTTTTACTACCTATCGCTATGAAAACTAAGATTGTTGTATGCACTGACCTTGATGGCACATTACTTGACCATGAAAGTTATAGTTATAAACTCGCAAAGCCTGCATTAGAATTTATTCGTAAAAAACATATCCCCCTCATCTTTACTACAAGCAAAACTGCAACTGAGATAGAAGAGCTTTGTAAGACAACAAACTTTTACCACCCATTTATTGCTGAAAATGGTGGTTTGTTAGCCATACCAGAAAATTATTTTTCAAATCAACAGCCAACAAAAATATATATAAGACACGTTGTCGGAAAATCTCGTGATGATATAAATCTTGTATTAAACAATCTTACGAGCTCATATAAATTTAAGAGCTTCAATGACATGAGCAAAGATGAACTTGTTACTCATACTGGACTAAAACCACACCAAGCATTATATGCAAATCAACGTGATAGCACTGAGCCACTATTATGGCTAGATGATCCAGCAAAGCTAACAATTTTTTCTACTCAACTTGAAGAACATGACTTAAGACTAATTAGTGGTGGTCGCTTTCATCATGTAATGGGTACACATGACAAAGCCACAACCATGACCACGTTATTGAAAGAATTTGAAAATCATAGCAATGCTAAAATAACTTCCATTGCATTGGGTGATAGCCCTAATGATCTTAAGATGTTACAAACTGCAAATCATGGAATCATTATACCCAACCCTCATGCACCAAAAATGTGCATCGATAATCATGCTAGTCTTAGAATTGCTGAACAACCCGGCCCTCAAGGCTGGAGTGATTCACTATTAATATTGCTTAAGGAGTTAATTGAGTGACAGATTTTTTTCAAAATGGCGTAATTGCCACACTACATAATCTCACTGACCGTAGCACCGAGTCTTTAGAAAAAGAGCTGTCGGAGTGGAGCAAAAGTAGTCCGATGTCACTTATTCTCCCTTGCTTATATTCAGAACTTCAAGGCCCTGCTTTAGGCAACATTATTAAACATCTTTCCAAAGCATCCTATATTTCTGAAATTATTATTGGCTTAGATGCAGCCAACAAAGAAGAATTTGAACATGCTAGAGAGTTTTTTAGCGTCTTACCACAGCATCATGTCATTTTATGGAACGATGGACCACGTCTTCGTAAAATAGACCAAGACATAAATGTACACAGCTTAGCTCCTGACCAGTTAGGCAAAGGCCGTAATGTTTGGTATTGCCTAGGATACTTTTTAGCATCAGGAAAATCTAAAGCAGTAGCCTTACATGACTGTGATGTAATTACTTACGATCGCAGTATTCCTGCAAAATTACTCTATCCTGTTATTCATCCAACCTTCGATTATGTGTTTTGCAAAGGATATTATTATCGTGCGCATGACGAACATTTTTCTGGTCGCGTATCACGTTTATTAGTTCTTCCTTTACTCACTGCATTAAAACAAGTTCTTGGCTCCCATGATTACTTAGATTTTCTTGGCAGCTTTCGTTATGTACTAGCGGGAGAATTTTCTATGCGAGCAGGAGTCGTCCCATCATTACGTATCCCGAGTGATTGGGGCTTAGAAATAGGCATTCTTTCTGAGATGCATCGTAGATACTCTAATCAGCGTATCTGCCAAGTAGACATTGCGAATTGTTATGACCATAAACACCAAGCCCTCTCTGAAAATGACCAAAGTGGTGGTTTATCTAAGATGAGTGTTGATATAACTAAAAACATATTTCGCAAGCTATCCACTCAAGGCATTACACTTTCATTAGAAAAATTTCGCACTATTAAAGCTGCGTACTATAGACGTGCACTGGATTTAGTTGATAATTATTATAACGATGCAGCAATCAATGAATTACAAGTTGACCGCCATAAAGAAGAAGGTACAGTTGAATTGTTCGCACAAAATATTATGGATGCAGGTGACATGTACCTAAAAAATCCAATGGAAACACCATTCATGCCAACCTGGTCTCGTGTAGTGAGCGCAATCCCAGGAATATATACAGATTTACATAAAGCAGTAACTGAAGATAACCAATAAGGGTTATGCTTTGTTAGTGATCCACACGCATTGATAGGGTTCTAAAGCAAGTACCCCACCAGTCAAATCAATCGTATCCCATGCGATCAAATCAATCCAAGTGTCTGTGCAAATTAAGTTAATATTTGCTAATGAAATTTCTTGTAGAGAATTAGTAACATTATGTATTGCGAATATACTTTGATCGCGATTAACACTCTGACGCCAAAACCCAAAAACTGACTGACCTAAATGCAATGTATATTGCGTTGCGTTTGGATGAAACGCTGCTTGTTTAGAGCGCATCTTAATAAGCCTTCGTAGCTCATAAAACACTTTGCAAGAGTTCGAAGTGTAATCACTTAATATTGAATCCACCTCTTCTAAATCCCACTGCCCACGATTAATCGATCGTTTATGTTGAGTTACAGCTAGTTTTTCATAATCATTTTCTCCAGCTAATAAACTATGAATATAGAAAGCAGGAATACCTTCTAAGCCTAGCATTACAATTTGCGAACATAAAAAACGCTCGATTTGAAATTCATCTTTCCCACCTGCTGTGCCCTGCATCGCACTCATCCATGTAATATTGATTTCATATGGTCGCTCACCAGAGTCACTAATAGCTCTTGATGTCACTTCACCACCAAAACCTTGCATACCAGAAACTAAAGAATCTATTTCAGAGTCACTTAACATTCCTTCTGCTGGCCTTAACCCAATCCCATCATGAGAAGCCGTAAAATTAAGATAGGTGCATCCGAGCGGGGCCGGCGGCAAACTCATTGACCATCTCACCAAGTATTCTGAATTACCAGCCCACATTGCATTTAATAATAAAGGTGGCAAACTAAAGTTATAAATAATATGTGCTTCATTTGAGTTTCCAAAATATTTCAAATTCTCAATATTTGGAATATTGGTCTCTGTAATAAATAATGCTCGTGGGAAGTAACGTTCAATAATTAGACGAAGTACTTTAACAATCTCATGAGTCTGAGGTAGATTAATACAACTAGTACCTAATTGTTTCCACAAAAATGCAACAGCATCCAGACGAATTGTTCGCACACCTTGCTCCATATAAAAACGAAGAATACGCACAAACTCAAAGAATACATCGGGGTTAGAAAAATCTAGATCAACTTGGTCAGCACTAAAAGTACACCAAACTTTCTTATTACCTACAGGTGACTCAATTGTTTGTAATAATTCACTCGCACGAGGTCGAACAACTTTAGCAATATCATCAGTATCATCTAATTCTATAAAATACTCACTGCCTGGTTGTTTGTTGTTTAAGAACTGCTGGAACCAAATACTTTGGGACGAAATGTGATTTATAACGAGGTCAGCCATTAAATCAAATTGTTGTGCAATGCAATTAACATCATCCCAATCACCTAATTCCGAATTAACTTGTTGATAATCTATTACTGCAAACCCGTCATCTGAACTAAATGGGAAAAAAGGTAATATATGCACGGTGCTCACAATACCTTTCATATACTTCATTAAGAATTTAAATAAAACGTGTAATGGCTTTTGTGTGTCAGCAAAAAATGAATTCCCATAAGTAATAAGGTATATGTCACCCTCATCCCACGCTTGATTAACAAATTCAGCTTCAACATTTAAATCGGCCGGCTGTAAATCTACAAAAACATCTAATATCCTGTTAACAATATCTTCAGACTTCTCTTTCCCGTAGATACACTCAACATGAGAACTCAACCTTTTATGAAACTCTTGTTTTGTTAAACTTAAAACATCCATGATTATCTACCTAACTCTCCTACTAAATGATTTCGTACACTCATATTTATAAAGACAGCACTTAACACAATCTGTATGATTCTTTTTCCGACATTAGTTCATTCAAACCCAAAGACAAAATAAAAATATGACACCCTCGCAAGCTGAAGGCGTACTCATTAGCCAGTCTGTCGCAATATTAATAGACGGCAATAATATTGAACGTAGCATTCATAGTGAAACAGGAGATGAAAACTCCATGCTTAACTTCGATACACTAATACCTAGGCTACTAGACAATCGTGGTCTTAGCCGTCTCGTATACTTTCGCGAGGGTAAACAAATTTCACAAAAACTTAAAGACCGCTTGCACGAGTTTTACCATGGTTCCGTGCGCCCCTGCCACAAAAGTGCAGATATACCACTTTCAATCAAAGCTACCCAAGTTGCCAGCAAAGTTGACACCATCATTATCATGTCTGGTGATTCTGACTTTATCGAATTAGTTCGCCACCTAAAAGCCGAAGGTGTAAGAGTTGAAATAGCTTCTGTTCCCAGCACCACATCAAAACTATTAATCGAGGAAGCAGATTATTTTCACGCTTTGAATAAAGAATTTTGGTTTACGCTTAGTCCTAAACGTAGCAAACGAAAAGCACCAATAAACAAAAAATCCAAAAATCAAAGCAAAAACGGCAACATCAAATCATAATAACTCGTTGACAAGTTATTCTGGCCCGCCTTGCCATAACATTTCATAACCAATTTCATATGCTTCTCTTGAGTAAGAGCCTAAAGCATCAAATTTTTCTTTAAAAGCTTCATCGGCATGAGATTTTTCATGCTGCTCAAAAGATTTCCAATAAGTAATAATTGCAATGTGATCCTCAGTCTGCTTCTTTGAAGCTATCGAGCCTTCATCAGACACAAATCCTGAAAACTTAAAGACCTGACCGGCTATAAATCCACCTTTATCATCCCCATACTTATTTTTAACAACATTACACATTTCGCCCAATGCAAGTTGCACATCTTCCTCAGAGACTCCCTCTTTGAGTTTTACAACGTTGTATAACATGACAGACCCAAACGGGATGCTAAGTGCGTCAAACATATAATTTCTCCAGTAAATACGTTAACTTACGAATTTTGTGCTTATATGAACAAAGGATATCCATGATCTAATATTACTTATATATCTCAAGTAGACAGCATTTTTTAATGGCGGTATGCTGAAATACCAACAATAAAAGAGAGAACTTACTATGGGACTATTCGATTTTGCAAAAGAATTCGGCAAGAAACTATTTGGCAAGGATGATGATGCCGCAGAAAAAATAACCCAACATATTCAAGAATCAAACCCAGGAATTGATCCGCTAAGTGTTGCGTATGATGACGGGAAAGTCACACTTGCTGGAAATGCCTCTAGTATGGAAGCTTATGAAAAAGTCATCCTTATGGCCGGTAATGTCAAAGGGGTAACCGAAGTTACCGCTGAGGAACTTAGTGTCCCAGCTTCTGAGGTTGAAGCAAAAGTAGAATACTATGTAATTCAAAGTGGAGACTCACTCTCTAAGATCGCAAAACAATACTATGGGAATGCAATGGACTACCCCAAAATCTTTGAAGCCAATCGTGAAGTCATCAAAGATCCCGATTTAATATATCCAGGCCAAAAAATTCGTATTCCACTCGATTAAACCAGTAACGACCCCTGCCTTGATATATTGCAGGGGTCGCATCACACTCCTAGCACCACTACATCTTGAATTGATGGTGTTAGCGCAGAATCATTCACTTCTAAAATTACTCGTCTATTTAATTGGCAGATTTGTCGACTCTGCAAATAGCCGTCTGACACATTAATCAGCAACTCTAAGGTTATAGTTACTGACATATTTGCTAATATAAGCAAATATAATCATCTAATATTCTCATATTAATCAGTCACTTCAATCCAACAATAGAATCCATAATAAAATTTCAAAGTTTCATGTTAGATACCATCCGCAAGTTTGAAATACCTGAAGGAGTTGATCTAGAGCTGCGATTAGCTGGACCTGTAATTAGAATAAATGCATGGTTAATTGATTTTATTATTCGTTCAACGATACAGACCGCCGCATACTTCATACTTATATGGTTAGGCAGTATAGGTTGGGGGTTAATTCTACTTACAATATTCGTTGTTGAATGGTTCTACCCCGTTTTATTCGAACTCTATCAAGGCGCAACTCCGGGCAAGAAAACACTCAACTTATATGTTTGTCACGATGATGGTACGCCAGTGAATTGGCAAAGTTCGATGTTGAGAAATTTATTAAGAGTTGCAGATTTTTTGCCTTTTGGATATGCCTTAGGCTTGCTTTCAATGTTCATAAACAAAGATTTCAAACGCCTTGGAGACATAGCTGCAGGTACTGTAGTGGTATATCGAAATAATAAAAATACTAAAATCAATTTGCCTAATGAAGAACCTAGCCCATTACCATTACCTCTTACCATCACAGAACAAAGGTCTATTTTAGATTTTGCCGAGAGACATGATTACCTCTCTATTCCTCGTCAACAAGAACTTAGCAATATACTTACTGATTTAACTCATAAACAAAATGAAGACTCGGTTAAAGAACTTCATAAATATGCCAACTGGCTTTTAAAAGGTCAGTAAGAAATGAAACAGATTCAATTTGAAAACAAATACAATTCTGGTTGGAAAAAGTTTTCATACTTGGTAAATGATTTAGAAAAAAGTAAAAAAAATCAAAAATCTAATTTATTAGAGCGTTATGATTTCCCTAGACAATACCGAGAAGTATGCAACCAATTCGCAATTGCAAAACAAAGGCATTACAGCCCGATTTTAATTGAACGATTACATACTCTAGTATTAAAAGGACATGAGCAGGTATACCGTAACAAAACGATTTGGTTATGGAGAGTTATTGAATTTCTAAGTAGTAGCTTCCCAAGCCTTATTCGAAAACACTATAAAATATTCTGGTTAGCAACTGCACTTTTTTATATACCAGCTATTGCCATGGGTATTTCTTGTTTCAAAAACAGCGAAATTATTTACAGTGTAATGGATCAGTCATCGGTAGCTGACATGGAATACATGTACGATCCAGAAAATAGAAATACAGGTCGAAACGAAGCCCGGCAAGCTGATACTGACATTATGATGTTTGGATATTATATATTTAATAATATTTCAGTTGGTTTTCGTACTTTTGCTAGCGGTATATTATTAGGAATAGGTTCAATATTCTTTTTATTTTATAATGGTCTCGTCATTGGCGGAGTATCCGGTTACCTTACAAGCTTAGGTTTTATAGATACATTTTGGTCTTTTGTTTCTGGGCATGGTTCATTCGAACTTACTGCTATTGTTATATGTGGCATGGCAGGACTACTGCTTGCGAAGCCTATCTTTTCGCCTGGTAACATGACTAGAGCAGATGCTCTAAAATTAATGGCTAAAGATGCAATTCAATTAGTAATGGGGGCAGCATTAATGCTGGTTGTAGCTGCTTTCATTGAAGCTTTTTGGTCACCCTCCTCATTTGTTACCACTAAAATAAAATATGTAATAGCTGCCTTCTTATGGTTATTAGTTATTGGTTATTTCATATTTGCAGGGCGAAATTCAAATGAAGGTTGAAGATTTAGCCATTACTTTACGTAATCGATCTAATTGGGAGGCTATTGATCTAGGCTTTGTGTTAGCCAGACAATGGTTCTTAAGGTTATGGGCTGCATGGTTGATAGGTGCATTACCAGTATTCATTATTGTGATGTTACTTACTCATTTGGTAAATAATGAGCTATTCAATTCACTTGTATTCATATTGTTCTGGTGGTTAAAACCATTATATGAACAACCGTTGTTATATATATTAAGTCGACAATTGTTTTCTGAACCAATCACGCTGCTGGATATTAAACATAATTATTTTCAAATAGTAAAACCTCAACTAAGTGCATTATTATTATGGAGAAGATTTAGCCTTAGCCGTTCATTTAACAATCCTGTAGCCATGTTAGAAAGCATAAAAGGCAAACCACGCCGCTCTAGACTTAATGTTCTTCACTCACACCAAAGCAGTGCTAGCCAATGGTTAACCATTATCTGCTTACATCTTGAACTTTTACTTTATTTGGCGTTATTATTTTTTGTCTTTGCACTCGTGCCGTCTGAGCTTTATAGCGATTTTGAGTTTTTTGAGATCTTTGATGAAGAAAATCTTTTATTTATTAGCATTACTAATATCACTTACTTTATTGCCATATCAATAATTGCCCCATTTTATGTGGCTGCTGGATTTTCTCTGTATATAACCCGTCGCGTGAAGCTTGAAGGCTGGGATATTGAACTGGCATTTAAGCGCATGAAGAACCGCCTTAATCATAATCGTACTGAAAATAAGCCTGTTGGTTTTATAACTACATGCTTACCCTTTATTGCTAGTTTAATAATTTTTTCATTTTCTCCAATCAAAAGCTTTGCAGATAGTAATTATTTAGTCTCAAAAGAAGTCTCCAAAACAACTATTGAAGAAGTCTTAGAGCTTAAAGACTTTGGCAAAACCACTACCGAGAAACGCTGGACATACATTGGCGATGAACATACAGAAGATACAAAAGAAGAATCATCAGAATGGCTAGAAAACTTCTTTGAATGGCTTTTTGGTAATTTATTAGATGAAAATGTAAATAGTGGATTAAATATATTAGAAGTTTTAATTTGGCTAACGATTGCTGTATTTGTAATATGGTTAATTAAAAAATACTCGCATTGGTTGACATGGATCAATCATACATCACGGCCCAATAAAAAAACTAATCCTGTGCCTAATAAAATTTTAGGCATGAATATGAGTATAGATTCATTACCTAAAGATGTTCTTGCTTCATTCACTAATCACCTAAATAAAAAACAATATAGAGAAGCACTAAGTTTATTATATCGTGCCTCACTGTCATCAATAGTCAACCATGGTGATATTGAAGTCTTGGCAAGTGCTACAGAGCAAGAATGTAGTGACTTAGTACACCATCATCGCAACCAAGATGAATCAACCTTCTTTCAGGCTCTCACGCGTGCTTGGATACACCTTGCCTATGCAGACCGAACGCCTTCAACTGAAACTTTATCAATGTTACGTGATGGGTGGGCCAAGCATTATCAAAACAATGATTATAAGGCAAAATCATGATCAACGATCGTCGTATTATTATTGTTCCACTGCTAATCGGAATCGTAGTGCTTATTGGTGTATTTGGTAGCAAATGGTTCAATAACAACTTTGTATATAAAGACATCGAAAAACATACTGGCTATTCTACTGAAGCTAAGCGTAATAAATTTTTAGCTGCAGAATACTATTTACACAAATTGGGGCATCAGGTCGAAAGTGATAGTAATCGTGCACGATTATTAGAAAATAGTCTGGACTACCAGACCATACTGATTAACAACTATGGACCAAAGCTATCACTTACACATTTCAAGAAACTAAAAACATGGATTGAAAATGGCGGACACTTAATCATTACAGCAAACAATTTCGAATATGTAGCCAATGAAGATGAAGAAGACGGATACACTGATAATGAATATATGCACAATCAGTTACTCGCAGAGTATGGAATACAAGCTCGTTATACCAATTTTAGTGAAAACACACCTTACCCTGAAGAACGTGAACCACAGCAATACACATTCAATGAAAATATTGGAATTGAGATTTACTTTGAGCCAGATAAACAACTCATCGATAGCTATGATCTTGCATCATATACTTTAGCTGATCGTTATGGTGTGCATTTATTACAGTTAAATATTGACAAAGGAAAGCTAACTGTATTGAGCGATAATATGTTTTTAAGCAATGAAAATATAGGAGATTATGATCATTCATATTTATTCTCATTACTAAATAAAGAAAATAACTCAGCAAGTCAAAACATTCTTCTCCTCTTTAATAATCAATCAGATTCCATATTTTCTTTAATCTGGAAAAATGGTCAACAAGCCTGCATCGCATTTATAGCATTATTAATCTTATTCTTATGGTCATTACGCAATAGATTTGGTCCGCTTAAGCCAAATATTATTTATTCAAACCGTAACATCACTGAACATCTTAGAGCTATTGGAAGATTTAGTTGGCGGCAGGATCATGGTATGCATCTTCTTAGTCACAGTCGTATTGAATGTGAAAATGCTTTAATAGCTAGATACCCAACACTTAAACAGATGTCAACACAAGAGAGGCTTAATCATATTTCTGATATTTTAGATATCGAACCAGAAATAGTTCATAGCGCATTATATTACACACCTACCTCTACCAATGAATTCATTAACTCATCACACTATCTACAAAAATTATGGATACATCAATGAACGATAATACAAATAATAATCCTAACGATATAGATCTACAGAGCTCTAACGATCTAATCAAAAAATTAGAATCTTCGATCAGCTTAGCGATTGTTGGACAAAATGATGTAATTAGGCAAATCTTAGTCACACTAATCGCAGCCGGTCATGCCCTAATAGAAGGTGTTCCCGGTACAGGTAAAACTTTACTCGTTAGATCATTAGCATCTGCAGTTGGTGGAAAGTTTAATCGCGTGCAATTCACGCCAGACCTAATGCCTAGCGACGTTACTGGACATGTAATGTATGACATGAAAACTACCGAGTTTAAGGTCAGACGTGGACCTGTATTTTGTAATTTCTTACTCGCTGATGAAATAAATCGCGCCCCAGCGAAAACACAATCATCATTACTGGAAGTAATGCAGGAACAACAAGTAACAATTGAAGGTAACTCATACCAACTTCAAGAACCATTTCTAGTATTAGCCACACAAAACCCGATTGAACAAGAAGGCACCTACCCATTACCTGAGGCTCAACTAGATAGATTTCTACTAAAAATCAAAATTGACTATCCTAGTCATGAAGATGAGGTGAGTATAGTTAAACAAGTCACTTCACAAAGTGTGGGAGACAAGCTTGATCTATCTGCCGTTACACAACAGTTGACACCTGAGCAAGTTGTGAGCTTGCAGCAAACAGCAGCTAAATTACATATTGATGAGCAAATCATTCAATATTCGGTACGTATTGTAACGGCTACAAGAAATCGCAATGGCATTGATATTGGTTCTGGTCCGCGCGGTAGCATCGCTTTATTACGTGCTGCACGAGCTAATGCACTTATCAATGGCAACAACTTTGTAACTCCTGATGATGTTAAATCGGTTGCACCAAACGTATTGCGCCATCGACTTACGTTGAATGCTGACCTTGAAATTGAAGGCTACCCTATAGATAAAGTCATTGAAGATATTCTTAAAGAAGTTGATGCACCACGTATTTAGATAATTATTTGATATGAAACCTTCTAAAATAGCAATTTTGATAGCAAGTTTATGGCTTGCATTAGGACTATTTGCAGCTTTTCTCCCTCAACTTATTATATTTTGGGAAATTTTTGGTATTGGGTTCCTAATTATATTAGTTATAGATGCATTTGCAGTATTTAAAAAACCTAGTATCGAAATACAAAACGAGATTAATCATAATTTGCCTATATATAGCTGGAGCAACATCAAACAAACTATTCGTAATCAATCTACTAATTATTTGCATCTATACGCTCATGACCACTACCCTGTTGGTTTTAATGTAGAAAGTCTGCCTGAAGCATTTACATTAGCTCCTAATGAAAGCATTGAATTGAAATATAGAGTCAAACCACTTTCTCGTGGTGATTTTAGTTTCAGTGGTACAGACATTCTCAGACGCTCTCCACTAAATCTCTGGCTACGAAAGTTTTTTTATAAAAACAACAAGAGTGTTAGAGTATTTCCTGATTTTGCATCAATCAGCAAATATATATTACTAGCTACAGATAATCGACTAAGCCAACTAGGCATAAAAAAGAAACAGCGTAGAGGTGAAGGCAATGACTTTCATCAATTACGCGAATATCACATAGGTGACAGTTTAAAACAAATAGATTGGAAAGCTAGTTCACGTTTGAACAAACTAATCTCAAAAGAATATCAAGATGAGCGTGACCAACAAATAGTTTTCTTATTAGATTGTGGACGTAGAATGCGACATGCTGATGAACACTATACTCACTTAGATCAAGCGATTAATTCTCTATTGCTATTAGCATATGTAGCAGTGCAACAAGGTGATGCTGTAGGATTTAAATCTTTTGCTGGCGATGAACGCTGGGTGCCACCTAAGAAAGGACCTCATGTTGTTAATAATTTACTACATAAAACATACGACCTGCCTTCTACATTAAATTCTGCTGATTATATCGCTGCCGCTGAAGACATGCTACGGCACCAGCGGCGTCGCTCATTAGTCGTGATAGTTACAAATACTCGTGATGATGATTATGATAATTTAGTGTCAGCAATACGCTTACTCAGCACACGTCATTTAGTCATTCTTGCAGACTTACGCGAAGAATCACTCAATAAATTCCAAAAGCAATCCGTCACAGATTTGGATAGTGCATTAAACTTTCATGCTACCGAACAATTCCTTCATCAACGCCAAGAAAATCACCGTAAACTGAAGCATTTGGGCGTCATTTGCTTAGATGTATCCGCTGAGCAATTACCTATACATTTAGTCAATGAGTACTTAAACATCAAACGTTCAAGCAAGCTTTAAAAACTTTTTAGTCAGAGAATAACTCAATCAGTATAGATAGACCTATACGCTGTATAAAATGCTGCCATCCCCATCGGCATAAGTACTAGCCAGCCCAAGAAAAATGGTATTGAAGCTACAATTGCCAGCACGATCATTATTAATCCAAAAACAAACATCGGTAGAATGTTTTTCAAGCATCCAGAGAAACTCATTTTTAATGATTCTATTAATGGCACACCTCCAAGAGAAATAAGCGCAGGGGCAAACCAAAACATCATCATGATTGGAATCATTAATAAAAGAGCAATTAATACGGTAAACATGATCCCAGATGTGAAGATAGCTGTCGGATTGATTGACTCAGGATCACTTAATGCACCGATACCACCCATACCACCGAACACTAAAACTCCAAAAACCACTGCAAAGGCTATAATAATGCCCAGATAAACAGCTCCCAAACCTATTAGCGAACCCGTGTTATTTTTAAAGCCCGCAAATAAGTGCCCCACCTCAAGATTCTCTCCACGCTCTAAAGCAGCACAGCCAATCATAAATCCAGCCATGAAAACGGCATATAGTAGTGACATAGCTAAACCACCTATTACAGGCACAAGTTGCACTACAATATTTAATACAAACCAAAGAATAATTAACACAATCCAGATTAACGGATTCATCTTAAAAAGATTAAATGCATCTTTTATCCAAGTTACACCGGCACTAGCAGGCAAAGACTTAATACCCGTAACCGCTAATTCAACATCAGCAGACTTTCTACCTTCTGTAAGATTAGCATCAGGCGCTTGATATGGGTTTTGCTCTGTCATATTAGGCTCACTTTAACGGTCTGTTATTAATGCTTGGGCACAAAGGATAATGTATATATACAACTATTCAAAGACCTAATCACTACGTTTTATAATTTTAGTTGAACCTTTTATACTTATATTCAGCTTAAATATGACGATATGCAAAATTATCACCTAGAATTATTATTTATATGCAGTTAATAAAGGATCACTCAATGAATATGCAATGCCAACTAATCATTTCTATATTAATTTTTGGCTTTACCAATATAGCTTTAAGTCAAGATATAGAATTCAAGAGCGGAAGCAAGCAAGTAGCGTTAGTAGAACTCTATACATCGCAAGGATGCAGTAGCTGCCCACCAGCAGACAAATGGCTTGGTGAACTTAAAAATAAACCAGGTTTATGGACAGAATTTGTGCCAGTTGCGTTCCACGTCGATTATTGGGATTACTTAGGTTGGAAAGACAGCTTTTCTAAAGCTGAATTTTCCAACAGACAACGCTTGCATAGAAAACAAGGCAATGTAAAAGTTGTATACACTCCTGGTTTTTTTCTTAATGGAAAAGAATGGAAACGCAGATTAGGTCGAAGCACACCTACACTGAGTAATCAATCTGTAGGTAATTTACATGCTACTTTAAATGGCAATACGCTAAAGGTTGTTTTTGATTCAAAGAAGACCATTCACAATGCAACATTAAATGTTGGTGTTTTAGGGTTTGGCTATCAAACACCTATTCAATCAGGTGAAAATTCTAATCGCGTATTAGCAGAAGACTTTGTTCTACTCTTTCACTCAAAACATGAAGGTACAAATCAGAGCTGGGAGGTTTCATTACCTGATAAGGTCTCACCAAATGCTGAGGCTTATGGATTAGCTATTTGGATCAACGAAGGTAACATTTTACGGCCATTGCAAACTACTGGAGGATGGCTACCAAAAGGCTTTTATTAATCACCACTATCAACACCTCACTATTGATTACTAATATTAATCAATAGTGAGGTGGAATTTCATTTCCGGTAGATGCATCAGGTAGATTAGATACAACTTCTTTATATTGGTCCTTTAACAACTGGCATAGAGTGGTTAATTTATCTATTTCTTTCTGCTGGGTAATGACATGTGAATTGAGCTCATCTAGCAAATCCTCTTGAAAAGATAATTTAGTTTCTAACTCAATTACTCGTTGTTCTAACGCATGATTTTGTTTAATTTCTGACATCGTTATTTCCCGTATATTTGTATATCAGGCCCATTTAATTCACCTAATTGTTCACGAAGGTCGAGAATATGTTGTTCCCAATACTGGGTTGTATTAAACCAAGGAAATGCGCGTGGAAAAGCAGGGTCACTCCATCTCTTTGCTAACCATGCACTAAAATACATAATTCTTAGTGTCCTTAATGATTCTATATATTTAATTTGATGCAAAGGAAATTCTGAAAACTCATTATAACCTTCAATAATTTCATTCAATTGGGCAGTTTGTCTTAAGCGATCACCTGAAAGTAACATCCAAATATCTTGAATTGCAGGTGCCATTCTAGAATCATCAAAATCAATAAAATGCGGCGCATCATCTCGCCATAGAATATTTCCTACATGACAGTCACCATGTACACGTATATATTCTGAGGTTTCTCCATCCACATAAACCGTATCAATAATTTTTAGAATCTCGTCTATCACCGCATCGTATGATGCTTGAATATGAGCAGGCATAAATTTATCTTTAATTAAGGCAGCACTGTCATGACCGTAATGCTTACACGTGATTGCAGGGCGAAACTCAAAAGACTGAACTGCACCAACTCTATGCATTCGACCCAAATAACGCCCCATAATAAACAAGTTATCTAGATTATCTAACTCAGGTGCATGACCACCTTTGCGCGTGTATAACGCCATGCGAAAATCACCGTAGTGAAGTATGCTTTCTCCATCCTTCACCAAAGGTGGTACCACGGGCAATTCTTGATCCACCAATTCTGCACAAAATTGATGTTCTTCTAGAATCTGAGCATCACTCCAGCGCTCTGGTCGATAAAATTTAGCGATGATAGGTTCATCGTCCTCTATACCTACTTGATATACACGATTTTCATAACTATTTAACGCAAGAATACGCCCATCACTTACATAACCGTGGCGATCTACGGCATTTAATACAAAGCTGGGAGTTAGGGCATTGAATGGATGCTGAATAGCAGAACTAACATCGGGCGAGTCTTCGTCTACAGAATATGAATTACTCATTTGCCTACGTTAGCTGATAATGCTTATTGATACTAACTAAATATCTAAAAAAGTTGCCAAGCTATAATAGTAAATTATGCAAATATGACTGTATATCTTTGTCACCAGTCTGCCATTTTATTACCACTTCTTTTCCGGCTTGCAAACATTCATTACCAAATTCTCTTTGAGTAAACTCATCTCGTGTTCGATCGACAACAGTTTTAGCTTGCTTAGCATTTAATCCACCACCCATTAAGTAACGCAAATAAATATCATCCTCATGAACTCCTGTGCCTGATGATAATTCTTGAATTAAACTATATGTAAAAACAGACATCATCTTACGAATATCTCTCGCCTTCTCTTCTGCAGGCACTGGAAAATCTTGTGTAGCCACTTGTAATATTTCATGTGTTTGGCTGCAAAGTTCTTCTAAATTGTGAATTTCTGCCATAACTTATATTTATCGCTTATATTTATCGTCGTGACACAGCAATTCTTATTGCATCTAATTTTAATTGCGCATGCTGCATAAACTCTTCAACTTGAGCAGTTGTTGCTTCTAAATATTCTATTTCTTCTTTACGAATATTAGGATTAACCTTAGACAAAGAAATTAATCGTTCTAACTCTTCGGCTTGTTTGCTTTTCATGGCTTCAGAGGCTTGTTTAACAAGCTCAGTCATCTCGACTTCTGCAATACCATTTGCATGTTCAATCAATTCAGTAATTTGAGTACGAGTATGTTTGATAATACTTTGTGCAACATTCTTCTTCACACGTTCAGCCATACGATCCATATTCTCTAAGGTAAGTACATTACCTAAATTATTAAGGTTATGATCTATCAACACTCTAATAATGGCTTTTGAAAAATAATTATCTAAGCGCAGCATTTTAGGTGCAGCGCATTGAATAGTGAATATACATTCTAATAACACGGTACTAGGTTTCAGCGCTTGCAATTTAACTGTACATAGACTCACATTGCCAAAATCACCAGAAAGGATCATATCCATACTTCCAGCAACCATTGGATGTTCCCATGTATGAAATTGCATATCTTCACGAACTAAGGCTTTAGTCCGATCATAAGTTGCTGTTAAACCATCCTCAGGTAGTCCAGGAAAACTATGTTCATGCATATGATCGCCTGGCTGTAATACAACGCTATGCAGGCTATGATATTGCTGGTCTACGCCAAACTGATCGCACACTCGTTCCATATAATCTGCCAATTCCAGCTGGTTTGTAGAACGCAGTATATCTTCTACCACTTCAGCAGCTTGGTTTGGATTACATGAGTTAAGTTCTAATAAGCGATCCCTACCTTGTTGTAGGGTTTGTTTCATTTCTTCAGTTTTAGCATGGGTTTCTTGAACTAACGCTTCAAACTCTTCACTTTCTTTTTGACTCAACAAACATGCTTGTAGTCGATCAGCATACAGATGATAAACCGCTTGGCCAATTGAACAAACCTGGCGAAAAGCATTCAACCCTTCATCAAACCAACGCAATAACTTTTCTTGAGCCCCATCTTTAAAGTATGGAACGTGTATCTGTACTGCATGTATTTGACCAATTCGGTCTAAACGACCTATCCGTTGTTCTAATAAATCTGCATTTAATGGTAAGTCAAATAAAACCAGGTGATGTGCAAATTGAAAATTTCGTCCTTCACTACCAATTTCCGAACAAATGAGCACTTGAGCACCCTCGTCTTCATCTGAAAAGTATGCAGCAGCACGATCTCTCGCAATAAGATCAAGCCTCTCATGAAATACTGCAGAACGTATTGCATAATGTTGATGCAAATAATCTTCTAAAAATGCTGCCGTTTTTGCAAGTGCGCATATCACCAAAACTTTTTCATCGCGATTTTCAAGCAACCAATTTGCTAACCACTCCACTCGAGCATCTAATTTCAACCAGTTTTCACCGAGCAAGGTTTCCGTGCGTAGATACGATACTACTTGTTCTTCTAAAGATTTATCTTCATCTGCTTGTAAACCAGACAAGTCTTCCGGGGTTTCTAAAAGGTGTTTATGCAACTCACGTTGTGGAAATCCTTCTACCGCATCACGCGTATTTCTAAATAAAACACGTCCGGTTCCATGTCTATCCAATATCGTTTGAATTAAATCATCGATAGCTTTTCTAGGTGATTGATTCGGATTTTGCAGCGCTGCTTTAAAGTTGGCTGTCACAGCATCACCTAACATTGCAGTTATATCAGCCAATAAAGTTATATCTTTGCGTAACTTTTCAGACGCATTATCAGCAAGTAGTTTTTGTACCAAATCATTTACTGGCTGATAGCTTTTCTCTTCTAACCTGTATTTCTCTAAGTCATAATATCGATCAGGGTCCAATAACCGTAATCTTGCAAAATGCCCGTCAACACCAAGTTGCTCTGGTGTCGCCGTTAACAACAGCAACCCTGCAACATTTTTTGCTAAACCTTCAATACATTTATAGGCATCACTAACACTATCTTCAGACCATGTTAAATGATGCGCTTCATCAACGATCAACAAATCCCAGCCCACTGACATAGATTGCATATAGCGTTCTTTATTTTCAGTCAGAAATGATAATGCACATAACACACATTGCGCGGTATCAAATGGATTCCCAGGCTCAGCTTCATCTAGAGCTTGACATCGTTCTTCATCTAAAATGGTAAACTGCAAATTAAAACGACGTGACATCTCGACCAACCATTGATGCACTAAGCTATCAGGCACAACTATCAAAACACGATTCGCTGCACCCGTAATAATTTGCTGATGAAGAATCAAGCCTGCTTCAATAGTTTTACCAAGCCCTACCTCATCCGCCAATAACACCCTAGGCGCATATCGCTTAGCTACTTGTGAAGCAATATAAAGCTGATGTGGGAGTAGCTGTACACGAGGACCCAATAAACCATAACTTGGAGATTTTTGTAATCGGTGCTGATGGTGTAGCGTTTCTACACGTAAAGAAAAATTTTTGACCTTATCTACCTGCCCTGCAAATAAACGATCTTGTGGTCGACTAAACTGAACAAAACTTTCAAGATCAATTTCCTCGAGTTCATGTGAATTACCCTCATTATCTAGACCTTGATATATTAAGTAGCCACCCTGCTCAATTACTTCAGATATGGTAAAACTTATACCTTCAGAATTACTGACTTTTTCACCCACGGTATAATGAACACGACTTAGAGGAGCATTACTAATCGCATAGGTTCTCCTTTCGCCCACCGCTGGAAAACTTACCGTAACACGACGATTAGCAGTATCTACGACGATTCCAAGTCCTAACTCAGACTCTGTGTTGCTAACCCACCTTTGACCTGGTACGAACTGAATATCCATTTATGCCTTAAATTCTATAAGTTGCCTTAAAAGGCTAAAACAAACCAATAAATTAGAGATCAATCCCAATCAATTATCGATTGAGATTTTAAATGGTTTGAAAAGAGGATTTTAAAGAGTATTACAGATTAGTAATACGTACCAAAAGATATAATGTAAAGAATAGGAAAAGCTGTCTTAGACTATCCTGAAATAGCTTTATAAAATTGCTCTTCAGAAATTTCTTGTCGATCGAAATAAAGTCTGAATATTTGCTTAGATCGCTTATCGTTTTCAACAATTCTCTTTAAAAAATTGCGCATTAATAATGACCTATCATCCGTTTGAAGAGGCACAGTAGTTGCCATCACTCAACTCCATTTGAGTATATATATGACCTTACGTTACCTCATATATGGCATTCTTTAAGCCCTTCCCTGGGCTAAGCGACAAAATTAGCCGATTAATAGGAACTATTTGTCTTGAATAAACCTTCGCATAATTCCAATCGATAGTTACTGCTGACCATGCTCTTAATTATAGTTGCAAAAAACTGCTTTTGGATACTTTTGGCAATAACGCTGCGTAAAAGTCTTACATGCTCCGCTAGATGGGTTCTCTTGACAACTAGCTGCAATTTTAGCTTTCTTACATTTATAAGCATTTGGGAACGTTTCACAAAAACCATCAAACTTATTTAACTGGCTTTTACAGTCTGTGGACTGTGGATCTTTTTCACATAAACTTAAATACTTAGACAGTAAACATTCTCTTGCCTGTGGATTCTGTTGACAAAAAGCGTGACCTGATACCGCAGGTTGACTGGTTGCAGCAACAGTTTGCTTGACTTCACTTCCATTCGCCTCAATAACGACAAACTCACCATCATCTGGTTCAAGTGTAATAATCTCTAGGTCCTGCCCACCCTGAACTTCAGCATCAGAACCAACGATGGTAACAGGAGTAGCTGCATGAATAGGCACTTCTTCATAAAGCTCTGAACCATCAGCCGTCTCTATTCGACGGTACTCCACAGCTTGAGGCCTAACCACCTCATGAGGCTGCCCATTTTCATCTACCACTACATCAACTGGCTGCCCGACAAATATTCCTGAATCTAGAGATTGGGAAGCATTAGAACTAGGCAAATCCTCTAAATATGTATCTAGAAGCTCAGCCTCTTCAGCAATGGCCCACGTTGAAATAGCGAATAGTGCAGCCATCATAGAAATGTATATTTTTTTCATAAAAATCACCTAGCTGGAAAAGATAAAACCTTACTTATTGTACCCTTTTTATTGATGATGCCGCAAATTCCAGGAATGATCTAACGATATCGAGCAACATCTAAAGCTGCAAATTATTCATAAGCGAATTAAGCAATACAACAAATAGCAAGGCTACGAAACAACGGAAATCATTAATCTGAAAAACTGATATTAACCAATGAAACAGTTTTTATATTGCGTCAATTTCAAATAAATTTACCTGTTGCAAGCTATTAAGAAAATTGAATTCCGCACTTGCTCACTTTTGTGTAATTTAATGACAGAAGCTACACAATGAGGTGAAACAATATGGATCCTAAAGATTACAAAAAATTTGATATGTTCGCCCTAAGCATTGGCATAATCATCATCTTATATGCATTGATTATGGCCTTTGTATTTCCATAACAATAAAGAAGATTATTATCGCTTAAGGCGATAACCTGTCTTAAACATCCACCAGACTATACTCAAACATATCACTGAGAACAGTAATACCATTATTAAACTAATCTCAACACTTACATCCGAGACCTCATAGAAACTCCAGCGAAAACCACTCACTAAATACACTACAGGATTAAATAGACTGACGGTTTGCCATGCAGGAGGCAACATATCAATAGTATAAAAACTACCCCCTAAAAACACCAAGGGAGTAATGACCAACAAAGGAATTAGTTGTAATTGTTCAAAACTATCTGCCCATAAACCAATAATAAAACCAAGCAAGCTAAAAGATATACACGTCAGCACTAAAAAACTCAGCATCCAAAAAGGATGTGCAATTTTTAATTCTACAAAGAATCCCGCAGTCACAAGGATAATCAAGCCGATGATAAATGATTTAGTGGCCGCTGCTCCCACATATCCCAGCACAATTTCGATAAAGGAAATAGGCGCCGACAATGTCTCATACATGGTTCCAGTAAATCGCGGAAAATAAATTCCAAATGAAGCATTAGAAACACTCTGAGTAAGTAAGGCCAACATAATCAAGCCAGGCACGATAAAAGCACCATACGAGATACCTTCCACACTTTCTATTCGACTTCCTATAGCAGAACCAAAAACAACAAAATATAAAATAGTGGAAATAACCGGTGATGCGAAACTTTGCAATATTGTATTCCATGCACGCAACATCTCGTACTTATAAATTACCTTAACAGCTTGCGTATTCATGCGCTTACTCCATTATTCACCTTTACTAATCCAATAAATATATCCTCTAAAGAGCTCTGCGAAGTATTTACATCTTTCAATTGCAAACCACTCTTATCTATCGCACGTAATAATTCTGCAATTCCCGTATGTTCACTATAACTATCATATGTATAGGTGAGTCGATTACCTTCATCTGATAATTCTAAAGACCAAGTCCACAGTGATTCTGGTATTGAATCAATAATTTGTTCTAACTCAATCATCATTTGACGTTTACCTAACTTATGCTTCAACGCCTCCTTATCATCGACCACAATTAGTTCACCTTCATTAATAACCCCAACCCTATCTGCAATTTCTTCAGCTTCCTCAATATAGTGTGTAGTTAAAATTATAGTGACACCTGTTTGACGCAATTTTTCAACCAGTGCCCACATATCTTTACGCAACTCTACATCTACTCCAGCTGTGGGTTCATCTAAAAACAATATGGAAGGTTCATGCGATAGCGCTTTTGCAATTAATACGCGCCGCTTCATGCCACCAGATAATGTCAAAATATCATTATCTTTTTTATCCCAAAGAGACAAATCTTTTAATAATTGTTCAAGGTAAGCAGGATTCGGTTTTTTACCAAACAAACCACGACTGAAACAAATGGTATCCCAAACGCTCACAAACATACTTAAGGTTAGCTCTTGGGGTACTAGGCCGATCATGCTTCGAGTAACCCGGTAGTCCTTTACGATATCATGACCATCTACGCTCACTGAACCAGCGCTGGCATTAACAATTCCACAAATAACAGAGATCAACGTAGTCTTACCGGCTCCATTAGGACCAAGTAATGCAAGTATTTCACCAGATTTAATATCAAGACTAACGTCATTCAGCGCACGAAATCCGCCCTCATAGACTTTAGATAGATTAGAAACAGAGATAATAGAGTTCATACATGATTTATATCATGTTTTAGAAATTCCTCTAATAACAGGCTGTTTTGATCAAAATTTGCACGCAAGAGATTTCTTACGAAATACAACGCAAATGAGCAACTAACCTACCGCGCAAAATGTAACGTTACCTTAGCCAATAACTAGGCTATTACTAGGGAAAAAATTACGTACGTAATTAAGCCCTATAATATTTTAAACGCAATCGTTAGCTGTAGCTTACTGAAGAAGTCAATACCAAACACATTAAGGCAATAACAAATATGGCGAGAATTAATGACTCGGCCCAATTGATCTTAAGGTGTTCAAAAAACTCATGTACTTTATGGTCTAGATTAAGTGCACTCATAACTAATAACCTCTCTCGCTATTAAGTTTATATAGTTATTATTTTACTTTTGAATGCAGAATTCTACAAATGAGTTGCATGGTATTTGTATAACACAACTTAAAATTTATGATTAAAAATAGCGTAAGAATGGCGCTACCATTAGAGAATAAATCCAACTAATATTAAAGATTAAAATTTAGTATAGCCATTAATACGTCACCAGCGACTGTATAGGTGCATTTGGTAGTTTTAACCGACCCTCTAATGCCAACAACTCAATAATAAAAGCGAAACCTATTAGTTTACATCCCAACTTGTTAATCAATTCTGCCGTTGCAGCCGCCGTTCCACCAGTAGCTATCAAATCATCAACAATCAATATACGACTTTCTGGCTTAATGGCATCTTGATGAATCTCTAATCTATCCGAACCATACTCAAGATCATATTCAACAGAATGTATTTCTGCCGGTAGTTTTCCTGCTTTACGCACTGGCACAAACCCAGCGCCGAGCTTATATGCAATCGGTGCACCAAATATAAAGCCACGCGACTCTATTCCAATCACATAATCAATTTTCTGATCAGAAAAATGATCAGTGAAATGATCGATTACATAACACAAACCCTTCGAATTCTGCAGCAGCGTAGTAATGTCTCGGTAAATAATCCCAGGTTTTGGAAAATCAGGAATATCACGAATAAGTGGTTTCAAGTTCATAGGTTATTCTTCAAAATTCAATGAGTATGTATTATTAATATTATTCTAAAAAATGAAAATATTTATTTCAGTTCAAAACTAACGGTTACCGTCGCATTCACTTTAATCTGACCTAGCGCGACACCACTATCTGATTCAGTATTATTTACGCTCTGTGCATTTTGAACCACATTTTGCGACATACCCCTAGACCATCTACCACCCCACCCACTATTGTAGCCTGAGCCCCACCAAGTTCGATTTTCTTTTATGCTATTAGGCTTGCCTATCGACTGCCCTAGTTCATTTGCTAGAGCATTAGCTTTTTCTTGAGCTGCATGAATCGCTAATGCACGCGCTTTATCTCTATGCATTCGCAATTTTGTGGTTCGAAACTCTATACCGTGAACATAGTTTGCTCCCGCTTCAAGCATCTGACTAGACAACGCCTCAAATTTAGACAGATCTCTAAGCGTAATCACTATGGTTTTACGCACAAAATAACCTTCAATTTCAGCATTACCCCCTGAAGAAGAAAATTTTCCATAATCATCGTAACTGGGTTGAATCGACAAATAATCTGTTTGTATATGTTTATCTTCAACACTATTTTTTTGGGCAATTTTTATAACGTTATTAATGCGTTTATCATTTTCTTCCTTTGCTCTTCCTAAGGCCTTATTAGAAGTTTCCACCCCTAGCGTAAACACCACTTCATCTGGAACCACTCTTACTTCAGCTTCTCCGGAAACAGTGATTAATCTAGGCACTGGATGATGTTCTGCAAACACTAACACTGGTACAAAAAAAACGACAACAAATAGAAAATAACTGCTTAACTTTAACCTCATTCAAACCCCTCACTCATATTAATGTAATTAATACCAATTAAAAACATCATTAATCTATATTCTACCTTGTAGATATTTCTTTCTTTCAGTCTCCGGGAACTTTTCAATTGCATATCTCAGCATCATACGTGGCATTTTTTTATAGCAGCTTAATAAAAATAATTTTTCGGCTTCCAAATTTTTCTTGCCTACCTCTCTTAACATCCAACCTACCGCTTTATGTATTAATTCTTCGTCGTCATGCAACAAAACCTTTGCGATCTCTAATGCATCTTCAAACTCTCCATTCTTAATAAAATAAAGAGTAGAAATAATTGAAATTCTTCTTTCCCATAGATTATTTGATTTTGAAAGTTTATAGAGTGGACTCTTATTTCTTTTATCCAAATATGCACCGATTATTTTATATGCTGATGAATCCACCAAGTCCCAACTATTAATATATTTAGTATTATCTAAATATAAGTTATAGATGACAGATTTTTCATAATCACTAGACGTATATTTATGCACTAAAATAAATAATGCACATAATCGTTCTTCATGATAATTGGATCTTAGTAGTTTCTTCGTTTCAGTTAACGAGAGGTCGCCAAACTGTTTTGCATGCTTTCTAAGAATAGGTACACGAATACCCAAAAATTCATCCCCTTCTCCATACTCACCTTGTCCGGTCTTAAAGAAACGTTGTGAGTGAATAGCATACTTAGGATCTGCTACTTCTCTAAGGATTTTACTTAGTTCTACCGATGTCATTCAACCTAGTATAAACACAAAACCAATGAATAGACCAAATTATACAACTGAACATTTAGTTCTTATATATTATTATATCTGTCCGTCTATTTTAGATGAATAATAAAGGCAACGCACGGAGTACACGAGGTACGCTGCCTTCACGCCTATCTACTACTCTGCTTCTTCAGTATCTTTACTATCCAGATGACGCTTTGCTCTATCATATTCATCAGAACTTAGCTGACCATCTTGATCAAGATCCGCACCTGCAAAAATATTCGCTAAATCTGGCACTTGCGCAGCCTCTTCACTGTTAACCATGCCATTTTGATCCGTATCAATAGTAGCCATATCCGGTGTTTCTCCAGCAGTTGCTATATTGAAAAATAATACTATTGAAGCAATTGTTGTTCCAAATAATACTGTTATAAATTTCATAAAACTTCTCCTGTATGGTTTTCTAGTAAGAGAAATAATTACAAGAATTATCCTCACACTAGATACACGAGCAAGAAGCATGCCGATTATAAAATCTACCATTCTAAGCCAAATAAATCTCATTGCAGCTGAAAACACTTATGCAGTGTGTTGCTAATTAACGACACATTATTTGTTCCAACTTTATAACCGATTGATTAAATAGCTAATTCATTGTGTCTCAATTAAATAACTCAACTTATTCAAAATAATTAACTTCATTCTGACAAGTTATTTGAATATTTATGAATTTTTGTTGTCATAGTAATCAAGAATGGATCTCTTAATTAAGATAAAACAGATTAATAACGTTTATATCGGTTCATTATGAAGTCACGTTCAATACTGCAATTGATCATCACAGGATTCACTTTAGTTTTTGTACCTTTAATTGCAGTGGTGGTGACGGCAGTGATTCAAGTAGACCACTTAGCAAAACGCAATCAAAATGCAATATTGGATGCTGAGATGGCATCTCAACAAAGTTACGCGCTTTCAGAACACACAACTACCATGGAAAGAAGCTTAGTTCAGTTTTATGTAATTGGTGAAAAGAGTTTCTATGACACATATTTATTCCGTCGCGATGAGTTTCACAACTCCGCCAAACAATTACGAATATTAAAGCTTGGACCTGAACTTCAAAATAGTCTCACCAAGCTAATTACATATGAGCAAGAAATACATAAGCGTTGGGGGATTAGTGCACAAAAGCAAGAGAACACCGATCCAGATCTAAACGCTCACTATGTAATATTAAATGAGAAAGTTAACAACATTCTCATTGAAAGCCGTAAATTGATTCAAACTGAAGCTAATAACGGCATACAAGCCGCACAAAATCTACAACGACTCTTACTCGTGTTGGCTGTAGCTGCAATCCCTGTATCTATAATACTAGCTATTGTATTTGCGTTTCTCATCACTCGCTCCATAAAAAAATTAGACCATGCAATTCGAGACTTGGGTGCAGGTGAGTTCAATAAACCAATAGAAATAAATGGCCCCAACGATTTAACCGAATTAGGAGTGCGATTGGATTGGTTGCGCAAACGTATTTGTGCGCTAGAAGATCAAAAAGTTAATTTTTTACGGCATATCTCACATGAGTTAAAAACACCGCTTACCGCTATTCGTGAAGCTTCAGAACTATTAAACGAACAAGATGAATATCGAATCACAGAAGAACAAGAAATAATCCAAATTATTCATTCTAGCAGCTTAAAGTTACAGCTACTTATTGAAGACTTATTACAATTTGGAAAAAATGAAAACTTATTTGAGCCATTAAGTAAAAATCCAGTTTTTCTGCCTAATTTAATAAAAGCAGTAATAAAAGATTACTCTCTCACTTTAACAAAGAAAAAAATAAAACTGTCAACACAATTAGAAAATGTCACTATTCATGGGGACCATGAAAGACTTAAGGTAGTGATTAATAACTTAATATCTAATGCTGTGCGTTATTCTCCTAATGCGGGTGAAATACATGTGAACTTATCAAAAAACTTAAAGCAATTGGTATTGGATATAGAAAATTCAAGTCCAACCATCAACCATGTAGATCAAGCACGTGTTTTTGAGCCATTTTATCGTGGAAAATCATTGGAAACTGGGCCTGTAAAAGGCACTGGACTTGGCCTTTCAATTGTTAAGGAACACATAGAAGCCCATCAAGGAAGTATAGAGATAATAAATGGAAAACTAGGAGCACTTTTACGTGTTTGTCTACCTCTAAGAACAATATAGCAGAATATACATTATGAAAAATAAAGTGAAATGCATACATAATTTACGACATATCAATATTATATTAATAGTTACAACCCTACTTATATCTTACCCACTTAGTGCTGATCTTAAAGATGTAGTTAGCGAGTTATCTTGCGAAGATAAAGTTAAACAAAATGAGAAATTGTTAGTTGAATATGAAGTTGAACTCAATCAAGTAAATAAACAATTAGAGGAAGAACAAAAGGTACGCAAAGAACTTCAAGATCAGCTCGATGCATTAACTGAACTTGAAGAAAATATCAATGAACGCGAAACGTTGAATAACAATAAGCATTAAATATGACTGAATCTGTAAATAAAGTGTTAGTTATTGACGATGACTGCACACTATTAAAATTATTAGCCATACGCTTAACTCGAGCAGGGTTTGAAGTCCAAACTGCAGAACACGCTAAAACAGCTTTAGGGTATCTTCCTGTTTTTAAGCCAAATGTTGTGATAACTGATATGTGTATGCCAGATATAGATGGTTTAGCATTATTTGAGGTAATCCACTCTCAACAACCTGGTTTACCTGTAATAATTCTTACAGCTCACGGCACAATACCTGATGCTATAGATGCCACGCGCCTAGGGATTTTTGCGTACCTAACAAAACCATACAATAGTGATGAGCTTACCAAAACCACTTGGAATGCGATTAAAGTTTCCAGCCAAAACTTAAATAACCAAGAAACACAAAATAAACATAACTGGCGTGCAGAAATCATCACTCATAGCTCAAAAATGGACGCCATGCTGCATGATGCGCATCTACTGGCAAAGAGTGAAAGTAGTATATTAATACAAGGAGACAGTGGCACGGGCAAAGAACTTATTGCACATGCGATTCATAAAGCAAGCAAAAGAAAAGACAAGCCATTTATAGCAGTTAATTGTACTGCAATACCAGAAGCACTATTAGAGTCTGAATTATTTGGACATCAAAAAGGCTCATTTACCGGTGCAAATGAAAGCCATATTGGTCTACTTGAAGCAGCTAATAATGGAACATTAATGCTTGATGAAATTGGCGACATGCCTTTGCCTTTCCAAACCAAACTACTACGTGTTCTACAAGAGCGTGAAATTCGGCCGGTAGGCTCAACTCAAAGCCGAACAATCAATGTTCGTGTAATTTCAGCAACTCACCACGACTTAGAAAAATCAGTTGCAAATGGATCTTTTCGTGAAGACTTATTTTATCGCCTTAATGTGGTTACCTTAAAGATCCCTACTCTGGCTGAACGAGCTGAAGACATCCCATTGCTTGCGAAACACTTTCTCTCAACATGTGTGAATGATGTTAAAAACAATGATATAGAAGTGACAGGTTTCGCAATAGATGCAATGGAAGTTTTAGTATCTGCACTTTGGCCTGGCAATGTTCGACAATTATGCAATGTCGTAGAACAATGTGTTGTGCTCACTACCCAGCCTATTATTCCATCAACTCTAGTTAAACGTGCGCTTAACCAACAACACCACAAACTACTCTCATTCGTAGAGTCTCGCGATCGGTTTGAATTAGATTACTTAGTGAATATACTCCAGATTAGTGGAGGTAATGTTGCACAAGCTGCACGTCTAGCGAAGCGCAACCGTACCGAGTTTTATAAATTGCTTAACAAACATCACTTAGAACCGAAAATGTTTAGAGAGCAAGTCGCTTTACACTAGAACCATAATAATAGTCTAGAAACCTAACGCTTTAGTGATTATAGATTAAACTATTATTTTTATTGCTCAGTAGCTTCGCTGCCATCTTTAACATCAGAGTTGGTATCACTGTCCGTTTTCGTATTCGCTACTGATTCCGATTTAGCATTGTTAGCTTCATTCTTCTTAGCGGTTGCACGTTTGCCAAACTGGCGTTCATTTAATTGTACAACATTTTCTTCCATCGCTACCGTAACTTCATCAAGGCTACCTTGTGTATAGCCGTTAATGCAGTTTGTGCCATGCGCAATTTCGTACCGATACCAGTCTGAACCATCAGCACCAGGTGGTGGATCAGTCTTCAAGATTGATTTGATCTCGTATAGTTTACGAACTACTGGAATTTCATCTGTCATAGTTGACCATATGGATAATTCATTTTAAGGATTTTTTCAATGCATCAGCAATGAAGTTAAATAACCGTTCAAGAACATGCAGGTATATTTACCAGCAGACTCAATAGCAACGATTTTTGAAATCGTACGTATAGTTTACGCTTTATTTGCATAGATTGCGCGCCGATTAAAATAATCGCCCATCAATTCACATTCCTAATAACCATTATCCTTCTAATTAATCATTATTTAGAAATGTCATAAACCTTATATTCAAAAGTTTATAGGCTAAACATAATAATAAATATTCAATCCTCTCAGCATCAGGCTGTAGATATGCTCATGAGACATCTAAAAACCTGGTAATACAAAAATTGCACTCTAAATGACTAAAAAGCGTATCAAATAGAGACAGGGCTAAAGCAATTAAGCATATACATACAACTCAAACGGGTTTGCAACCAGAGCACTTATCAAAAAACATAACGAAAATATGGAAATTACGCTGTAATTCACTAACTTAGAGTTTCCCATCATTAGGCACCCACTCAATGACCATCTATTGTGGTTTTGAATTACTGGAATTTTAACATGGTCTAAGCAACGACAATTTGATCCAAGTTAAAGTCTACAACACATTAATGCTTACTAATTGAGCAATCTAGCACTGATTCTGTGCAAATGAATATTCTACTTCAGCTCAAAATAGTCGTAACTAGTTGAATTTTATAATCAACTTAAATTGGCACACATGTTGCTATCTACTTAATAAGCGGATTGTTATTGATTCGCTTATTTAAAACCATAACTAGAGGAATACATTATGAACGAGTTTTCAATGAGAATACTTTATCCGGACTTATTACTATTTGCAGTAGGAGCTTCAATGCTATTTGCATTGTTACTTAACTTCTTTCAACTCTAATAGATGAATATGTCTGACATTGAGCAACCTGTGCGTCTAGCATTACAGTCACATTCTATCTGCGGATCAGAACCTAAGAAAATACATAGTAATTACGTAAATGATCAAGAAGAGTTTGCTGTGGTTAGATGCACACCTTTATTAACCCAAAACATAAACCCAGAATGTAAACCTAGAGCTGCAGTATTTATATCAAAAAAATAATATTCAGCTTCCAAAAATTGAATTATTTAAACTATAAATATAGCTGAACTAACATTTCACTAAAATGCTAATTACATAAAATAATAATAAATATTATGAAAACAAGAATAGCTACATTTCTAAAAATGATTTTATCCACGGATTTTATTTTATTCGCGATAGGAATATCAGGACTGATCTTAACGATATCAACCAGTTTACATGTGTGAAGCCTCCTCCATATAAGACCTTCACAATCATGCGCCCCGCCCAGATCCTGCGGGGCACCTTATTCAAATGATTGAATCTAACCAACAGCAAGCTATACCAAAAAGGTATCAATCAATAAATAATAATGACTTTATTCATATTACATACTTACTTTGCTTACTATTGACAATAGTGATTCTTTTTTATCTATATGGATAAGATAAAACAATTCATGTCAAAGTTAACAATGCGCATCATCACACATTGCTAGTTATACCGATTTTTACATTTAAGATTTAACGCTCTTAACCGCTTCTTGAATACGAGCCGCGATATCATTCGTTTCTAGCTTCTTAGTTAACTGAGAAAGCTTTTCACCATTTTCTGCATTCAGCAATAACATAAATCCAGTTTTTCCAGCATTACTTTCATACACTTCGCTAATACCCAGCGTTGCAGCCATCAATGCTGCCTGATGCTTTGTAACATCATCGGTAAGATCTAGCGTTACAAATAAAACATCTTGTGTATCAAGCTCAGCTTCTTGTCTAGCCTGTGTAATTTTTGGGTCTAGCGCTTTACAACTTCCACACCAATCAGCGTAAAAAAGCACGCCATAAACTGCAGGTTTAGCGGTAGATGAAGCTTCTTCACTGTGTGAGGCGAATGGTAAAGCAATGAATAATAAAGGAATGAGTAAAAAGATAAGTTTTCGCATGTTTTCTCCAAAAAAATATTTATAACGTGCATAAATAGACCCAATAACAGAGATTTCTATTACAGATTATTTATACTTTATTTCATATTTCAGCCATTGATGACTCCCCACCGACAAAAGTGTCACTTTGGAGATAGTAAACAGCGAGTGTGCAATAAAAAAGCTTAAAACTTTCGGCCGACTGACAAGGTAAGCACAGAACTAGCATTATCTCCTAGATCTGGAATAAAACGAGATTTTAGAAAGTATTGCTGATAACCCATTTTAAATTCTGGAAGAATGATTGGATAAAGATCACCAGCATGGTCAATATTATCTTCATATCCTGTAACCAACCCACCAATTGCACCTATCGTGCAGAAAAATTTTCCAGAAGCACACAAATTATAGGTATACGCCACCCCTGCATAAATAGAAGTATCATCGTAGGAGTTGTTAAAAATGCCACCCGTTGCAGACCATCGCTCTTTGAAGAAATATGATAGCCCCAAACCATAGTTATCTTCTTCATAGCCATCATCGTCAAAGTGGTGAGAAGTAAGGTGCAGTTCAACTTCAAAATTTTCTGCCATTGCGGCACCACAAATGAATAACAAGCTTAATAGTATGATTTTCATAATTTGAACGTATTGTTGCTAAATCTATCGCCCAATCTCATTTCTCAAGAAACAATTAATGTATAGATAACGACTTATGGTAATTGCAAATGTTAACTATAACGGAAATTAGAACCTTCAACACCGTTACTTAACGGTGGCAGAAAATCGACAGATTCATGACGCTATTAAATCAATGGTCATGGCTACAAACTAAGGTAGGTATTATTCAATACAACCCTTAAACGGTAGATGGGCTCTGCGTTGAGCAACCTTTAATCTGCCCACACGTGACTCAAGCTTATGTATTTTATTTAAGCTCGCAGAGTAAAGGCCTTGATAGGTTCCCACTCGCTCTTCAGAAGCCTGGAGTCGCTGACGCAAGTCAAATGTTTTGGGATCATACTCATAGGTCATGCATCCAATCTTACATCAATATGGTCATCTTTCGCAGGTAGCATCATTTGCACTAGTTCTTCACGATCTTCCGAATCAAACCAACCACTAAACTCGTCTTGTTCAAGTATCACTGGCATTCTGTGATGTATGTCTGACATTTTTTTATTTGGCGCTGTAGTCAGAATAGACATAAACATCTCACCCGTTTCATGGTTAATTTCATACAAACCACCAAAAGCAAATCCATCTGCTTTCACAGGACTGATCTTATAACGATCTCTTTTACCTTTAGCTTGATTCTGGTTCCACTCAAAGAATCCACTCGCAGGGATAATGCAACGATTCTCGTGCATTGCCTTACTCCAGGTTTTCTTTCCCCACGCTTCTGCACTACGGGTATTAATTAGTGGTTGTTTGCTAAATGATCGCTCCCAGCCCCACTTCATTTGTGCAAACTCATTGCCATGATCAGTTCGAATTGCAACAGCCACCTCGTTAGTAGGATATACCTGTTCACGTGCAGTAAACGTAATTTCCGCATCAATCAATGCCTCAACAATAGACCTTGGAACAGAATCTAAAGAAAAACGACCACACATAATACTATCTACCTAATATAAATTTATTTGAAGTCATACTCTTGTCATACAACTAATTTTCCCTTAACAATGATTGTTACGTAACTGCTTAGTATATTCTTTATATTCATTCTTAAGCTTTTCAGGAATTGCTCGCCAATCACAGTTTTGAATCGCACCTTCCAATGCATACAAATATGCAGCGTGATATTTACTACAAAATTGCCCCTTATCATAAAGCTTCAAAAACACCTTCTTAGCACCAATCTTGCGCAACTTTACAGGACTATCGACTCCAATATTAACCAATTTTTTAGCCATAACCGGACCAATATTTTTTAGTTCTTTCTGTAACGCTTCTTCTAGTTTCTTAGTCATTTGAGCCCTTACCCTACACAACTTAATAATTATTATTGTTTTTGTATTAATTCTTTTGACACGTCAACAAGCACAATCATTTCATCAGCTAAAATGAATCATCGACCACCAATTCATCTAACGACACTTGACCAGGTTTTGGCCATGGCTTCTCAGTACCTTTACCAATCGCCACCATTGGGCCCATTACATAATCATTAGGCAAGTTAATTAGCTCTGCTACTTTTTCAATATCAAACCCAATCATCGGGCAAGACTCATACCCCATTTCTTGTGCAGCAAGCATTAAAGTCTGCATTGCCATACCAATAGAACGTTGCGCCTCATCTCGCTGCAACCATACTTTATCCGCGTGGAATGGACCCATCCAATTCACTAAGAGCTCTGCAACCTCTTTCGGGGCATTCTTCCAATAACGTTCAGGCTCCTTATCCCAGGCTTTGACATCTGCGGTAAATAATATGAGTAGTGAAGCATCCGTCATTTGTGCTTGATCATTTCCAAACTCAGTACGAACTTTATTGCGCAATTCAGCATCCCGAAGGATTACAAAACGCCAATGCTGTATATTAAAACTAGTAGGTGCTTGAATGGTAGCTTCAAGTAATTTGACTTCTTCTTCTTTTGTTAATTTATGCTCAGCATCAAAATGTTTTACTGAACGACGGTTATATATAGCGTCAATAATTTTCATATTTTTTATTTATCTTTATTTCAAAATTATAAAATGAACTAAATGAATTACACATCCAGCCCTACTTTGGTTTATTAAGTTCCATTCAATCCTTATAAATAATACTTCTAAAAGTTAAATTGACCCTAGGTGCATTTACTTTTTTTGTTAGTGGCAAGCAATGAAGCCAATGCTTTTGTGTTTCACCTTTCATAATTAGTAAGCTACCATGATGCAGAGTTAGTGAGACAGTTTCTTTAGTCTTCTTATGCTTAAAAGAAAATTTTCGCTCAGCCCCAAAACTCAAAGAACCAATAGCTGCATCTTTTTTTAATTCTTTTTCAAAATCACTATGCCAGGAAACCCCTTCCGTTCCGTTATGATATAAATTTAGGAGACAAGAATTAAAATTTTCACCAATTTTCGCTTCAACTATTTTTTTTAATTCTAACAATTCTTCAATCCAAGGTAATGCTAACTTAGTATTACGTGAATATGTATACGCAAAGGGTTTATCTGCATACCATGCCACTTTCCGTTTAGTTGTAATATTTTTGCCAAATAGATTTACTTGATCATTTTTCCATTCAATTTTATTCAGCAAACCATTTAAGTAGTCATCTGCCTGATCCAAAGAGAGTGCTTGATCATGATAAAGTACAACACCATCATCATGTAATATATTTTCCGGCACATCTTCTAACTTACTCAATAAATCCATATCAAATTTTCTCTATTAAATAAGGGAAAGAATCCAAAATTTTATCTGCCACTATATAGCATTTCTTTTCTATATAGTCTTTATAAGATTATTTTGTGATCTCAATAAGAAACTTATAAATTTTTACTTTAATATATACATAAATCTATTGTTAGTACTTGTATGCGCAAATAAAAATCGTATCTTGAGCGACTCATTTTAATTAATTTTTTTGAGTCGTAAACAGACACTAGGTAAACCCAATTACACTTAAGAACCAACCTAGCAATGCACAACTAATAATTACCTTAACAATATCAATCTTATATTTAAAAAGCATAATAAATGCAAAGATACCAATTACTAATGACACCCAATCGATTTTACTTATTAACTCTTCGAGTCCATCAAAACCTTTCGGCCACAACACATGGTATGCAAAGAAAATTGCTAAGTTAATAATCACACCTACCACTGCTGCAGTAATGCCTAATAATGGTGCAGTAAAATGCAGATCACCACGCGTTGCCTCAATGGCTGGTCCTCCTAAAAATATAAATAAGAATGAAGGCAGAAAAGTAAAAAATGTAACCACACATGCCGCCACTATTCCTGCAAGCGGTAACATTTCTGGGCCGAATATTTCTTTTGTCCAACCACCCACAAAACCGACAAAAGTTACGACCATAATTAATGGCCCTGGTGTAGTTTCACCCAACGCCAAGCCGTCTATCATTTGTGTACCAGTAAGCCAACCAAACTGGTCTACTCCACCTTGATACACATAGGGCAATACGGCATATGCACCCCCGAAAGTAACGAGTGCAGCTTTAGTAAAAAAGACACCCATTTGTGTTAGCGGATTATCCCAACCATATTTAAAATATAGAGCAGCAAACACTGTCACACCAATACCCACGCCTACGACTAAAAATGCAATCAGCCTAGGCCAACTAAACATGGCATAACTCGGCACAGGTGAATCGTCATCTATTAATGCAGGTCCATAAGAATCATGCGTTTCCGTTTTGTGTAACTCAGCATTGAAATAATCTGGTGCAATTTTAGAACCGATAAATCCAAGTATTCCTGCACCAATTACAATTAACGGAAATGGCACATGAAAGTAAAAGATAGCAATAAAAGCAAGCAATGCCATGGCACGTAAGACATTATTTTTCAGTGCGCGCGAACCTATACGGTATGCAGCAAATAACACAATAGCAGTTACCGCAGGTTTTACGCCATACAACACACCCGCCACAATTTGCGTATTGCCGTATTCAAGATAAATCCAGGTGAGTGCGATAAGAATAAATAAGGAAGGCAATACAAATAAGCCACCTGCAATTAACCCACCTTTCACACCGTGCATGAGCCAACCCATATAGGTTGCTAATTGCTGCGCTTCAGGCCCAGGCAACACCATGGTGTAATTCAACGCATGCAAAAAACGATTTTCAGAAATCCAACGCCTACGCTCGACCAGTTCTTGATGCATCATGCTGATTTGACCTGCAGGCCCACCAAAACTAATAAAGCCAAGTTTAAACCACCATTTCATGGCTTCAATCAAATTAACGGAATCTGGTTTTGTGGTAGGTGGCATTTTTAAATTTTTTCTGATTATTTTTAGACAATAAAAAAGGCAGCTCGAAAGCTGCCTTTACACAAACCCATTTGTTAGTGAAGGACTATTCGCCTACGCCTAGTTTACCACCTTTACCAAGTCCACCATCAACGTTTTGCACTTTATAGTTGCGCAATGCTTTAACCATATTGTTATAGGAATTTGCAAAAGCCGCTGCAATGACTTTGCCTTCAGGTGTTTTAGTAAACGCACTAGCAGCACCACCACCTTGACTGCCAAATATTCCTAATCCCACCCCAAAGCTAAATTTCTTTGCTGTACCCTGTGCTGCAGCGATTTGCACACTGGAACGGTTATCTATTAGCAACAGCGTTGTTGATGCTTCATCTCTTTTTAATTTACCAGCAACACTATCTAAAATATCGCCTGCACCACCTAACTTACCCCAAAGCTTACCTTTTGCCCCACCCGTCTCTTCAGAAACTTGCATTTCAGGACTCATAGTGAAATCAGCCGCCACCATCTGACCTTTACCAAAGTTACTGCGTTCACGTGTTTCACCAGCCGCTTCTAATTCACGCTCACCCATCACCTCTTTCATTGCTTTACCTCTTTCCACCACTACG
>JBGCDX010000067.1:0-8911 GCA_045105815.1 Gammaproteobacteria bacterium | reverse complement strand
TACTATCGTGACGATGTATTACAAAACCCGGAGGGTGATAATCATCAGAATATCCGCAACTTTATGAAAACAGGGTGGGGCGGTATTACATTTGAGAACGACGTCCTCGTTGCTCGATGAAGCTTTACTCCGAATCATGCGAGCAGAACAAACAACCCATCTTAGACATACTTCAAGAAGTTTTTAAGGACCGTAAAACCGTTCTAGAAATTGGTAGTGGTTCTGGCCAACATGCAGTTTATTTTACCAAGCATTTAAAACATTTGATTTGGCAACCTAGCGATCTGGCTGAGTATCTTCCTAGTATTCAAGCTTGGGTTACTGAAGCCGCTATTGATAATCTCAATGACCCCATTGAATTAGATGTGTTAAACCAACCTTGGAAATTATCAATGGTTGATGCAATATTTACTGCCAATAGCTTACACATCATGTCATGGGTGATGGTGGAGCAGTTTTTTAAAGGGGTGGGCGATATGTTAGCACCATCTGGCAAACTGCTGATATATGGGCCATTTTCCTATGCTGGCGCGCATACAAGCGACAGTAACGCTAGATTTGACCAATACTTACAACATCAGAACTCTTTAAGTGGAGTAAGAGATTTTGATGCCCTAGATCGTCTAGCGAAACAGCATGGGCTCATGGCGACAAAAGATTTTGACATGCCAGCCAATAATCGATGCTTGTTATGGGTGAAGGACTAGTTAATATGCTACCGCTTGTCACATCTTAAAGTCCGGTTATCTCTAACTGTAAAATGTGATGCAGATCACATTGATAATACCCATTCCCTGTGGGGTCTCTTATTAAGGAGATGTTTTTTAACCTAAGCTTGGAGTTGGAAATGGAAGCATTTTTTATTATTACACTGCAAATTGCAGTTGTTGGGCTAACGTTGGTAGGTATGTGGCGTTTAATGAAGGATCGTGATGGTTATCATAATTCTGAATTAAAACGTCATCACTAATTACTCAGCCCTCACTTAAGTAGAAAAACCCGGTTAGACCGGGTTTTTTTATGGGGGTTAATAAAATTTGTTTGCTTAAATTTAACCAACAAAATGTGTTGAGATTGCCAGCTGATAATTTTAAAAAATTATTATATTTGTGTTTATTTATAGTGCTTATGTAATTCTAAAGCGACTTCTTTTCGAAAATGAAAATTGACTGGTTGGTTAATCATAATAACAAAAGGGGACCAGTCATTATTTCGGTTGATATAACCCGCATAGGTGCTTACGTTATTTAGCGTACCCGTTTTTGCCAAGATTTTATTCGTTTGTGCAGGCATTAGGTGTCGATAAGATGTAAATTTACTTAGCACATCAATCAAATGTTGGGCACTCATTCTGTTTTGTCTAGATAATCCAGCACCTTCAATAATAATATGATCAGTCCAGTTAAAATTAGTCTTAATATAGTTATTTACTACGGCTTCAGACTTTTTGGTGTTTGCTGGTGCATGATATATATCCGCACCAAGTGCTAAAAATAGTTGATTGGCAATAAAATTATTAGAAAATTCCAACATGGAGGTAATTACTTGATCTAATGTTTTACTATTAAGGTGAGTGAAGAGTAATACTGCCGTATCAGGAATTTTACCGCTTTGAAAAAATGTATCTGTAGGTATTTTTGATAAGTTTAATTTTGCTTTCAATAATTCCGCAAAATATCTAGAACCATATTCTGCATTGCCTAAATTTATTCTATGTGTGCCAATATCTAGACCTTTTGCTAATGTATTGGCTAGAGGCGTTAAAGGTGTTTGTGTTTCACTGCTGCTGACTGCATCAAGGTATACACGAACATTAATAGTGTTGAAATTGGCAGCAGTTGCACCAAGTGACGCATCATATGGGTTTAGAGAGTTACCTTGACCATCAATACTGATTGTTTTGCTAAAGTAGCTATTATCTACACTAATCCCATCTAGCTCGCTGATGCCTTCTTTTTTAATCTTATTGACGATAATGTCAATTTCTTCAGACACTAAAAAAGGGTCGCCATAACCTTTAACCCATAAGCTATTCGTTACTTCATCATAATAAAAATCAGTCTTGAAACGATAATCACTTCCCCAGTGTTCAAGGGCAATTAAGGAAGTAAGGACTTTTATCGTTGAGGCGGGGATGTAAGTGTGTTCTGCATTTCTACTATGCAGTACTTGCATATTCTCATCCACTAGTAAGAGAGAGGAGGACGATAAATTTTTTAGAGTGTCTAATGGATTGGCAGCTAAACTATGTTGTGTGAGCAGAAGCAGTGTTGCGCTTAAAATTATCGCACTAATTCGCATAATGGGTTTATATAGCTACTTTAAAGCCTTCAAATTCAGGTTTGCCTAAATATACTGGTTTAACATCACCTACGTTAGCATGTGCTTTACGAAATGCTTCTGATTTTGTCCAATCTTCAAATGCTTGTTTGGAATCCCAAATAGAATGCGATGCAAATAAACTATATTCCTCAGTCTTTGGGCCTTCTAATAAATGAAATTCTTTGAAGCCAGGTACTTCGTCTAGAAAAGTTTCACGGTTTCGCCATACATCTAAAAAGTCTTCTTCATTACCAGGAATAATTTTGAAGCGATTCATAGCAATAAACATCGTGTTCTCCGTGTGTGTTTAATTTATTTGGTATAGAGGTTATTGGATAACAGGTATCTTAATTAGTTCAAGACGCGATAAGGACTTCGTTATCCCAGCTAAAGCTTTCGTCAGTAAATGCTTTAAAACAGTAAAACAGTGTTGAAATAATGCCCCATGCTAATCCTAGTACTACACCAAAATCGAGCAAGCCTTTCCACGGTTGAGGGATCAATCTAAATGTAAAAATGAAAATGATTATCATCACGGTTAGTGAGCAGGTTGCAATAACGCGTCTCTTGGGAGCATGAAAATAGGCCATGCAGAATAATGGTGCAAAAATGAGTTGTAACAGTGTCGTGTGGTGTAATAAGTATTTTGCACGAGCTGCAAAGCGTGGAGAAAATTTCTTTTGAAAACCTTTGTATCCTTCTCCATGCGCCATGAAAACTGTGAAACCAATGAATACTAGCCAATGCATCCAGGTGAGTGGCATAGAGAAAGACTCTAAGGTATACGCAGACAAACGCCAACATGCGTAGCCAAGCAGTATAAGCAAGCCAATAATGGCCCATATCACCGCAATAATACCGGTAACCTTTGTATGATTATTATCCATATTTGCACTGCATTATCGCACATTTGGGGCATGCTCAAATTACAGTTTGATCACTGGTGCACTTTTGTACAACAAAATGCTGTGCATCTCGTTCTGTGTGTAGATTGGAAATACCAAGTCCTGTACAAATGATTAAAACTTTAGGACTAAGGAATGTTGTATAGGGGTATTAACATTCGATGAAGCCAGTGTTGTGCACTCACACATATTCCGCTGCGGCCGCTGCAGATGCCCATGCCCATTGGAAGTTGAATCCACCTAGGTGGCCGGTTACATCAAGTGCCTCACCAATAAAATATAATCCATCTTGTTTGTTAGCTTGCATGGTTTTAGAAGAAATCTCATTACAATTTATACCGCCTAAAGTTACTTCTGCTGTTCGGTAACCTTCTGTGTTATTAGGCTTTAGTTTCCATTCATGAAAGTGATTTGATATTTCATGTAATTGTTGATTAGAAAATTGATTAATTTTCTTGTTGTTATAGTCGTTATCTGTGAACCATAATTGAATAAGCGTTTGCGCAATATTTTTAGTCATCAGCTCGGTAAGCAGTGTTTTTAATTCTGCTTTGGGCCGTTGTGACTTTTTTTCTATTAGATATTCATGTAAATCAATATTAGGTAATAAGTTAATTGTGAGTTCATTACCTGGGTGCCAATACGATGAGATTTGTAACATTGCCGGCCCACTTAAGCCTCGGTGAGTGAATAACATGTTTTCATTAAAGCTCACGCTGTTACATGTCACGATTACCTCTAGAGAGCTTCCGCTAAGTTGAGATAAAATATCAAGAATAGGTTGATTTAAGGTGAAGGGTACTAAACCTGCACGCGTTGGAAGTATATCTAAATCAAATTGCTTGGCGACTTGGTAGGCAAATCCAGTGGCCCCCATTTTAGGAATAGATAACCCTCCAGTAGCAATGACTAATGATTGGCATGTAGTGATGCCTAAAGTGGTTTGTATCTTGAAGCCTTTGTCTAAGGGCGTGATCTTTTTGATTGAACAATGTGTTCGTATGTTAACGCCTGCTTGGTTGCATTCTTTTAACAACATTTCCAGGATGTCTTTTGATTTATGATCACAAAAAAGTTGTCCCAATGTTTTTTCATGATAAGGAATATCATGCTTATGTACTAATTCAATGAAGTCATAAGGCGTGTATCGAGATAAGGCTGATTTACAGAAATTTTTATTATTTGATAGAAAGTTGTCCGGTTCACAGTTGATATTTGTGAAATTACAACGACCACCGCCAGACATGAGGATCTTTTTACCGACTTTATTAGCATGATCCAACACTAAAACATTTCTTCCGCGTTGGCCTGCGCGCAAAGCACACATCAATCCTGCTGCACCTGCACCAATGATGAGTACGTCCGTTAGTTTTGGAATGAGAGTGGCGTTCACAGTCACATGGTGGTCAGGCATCGGCAATGTGAACGTTATGTGTCAGAGGCATAAAGCGCACCACGCTGAAGCAACATTAATAGTAAATTAAAATTATTATCTGTTTGGGGAAACATCTCATTGTTTATCTCAATTTTAGAGCATAGTGTTTCTATTAATGGATTTACGTTACTTAGATTAGAAATATTTTCTCCATCTACAAATAAAAAATGATTTTCTGGTTGGCATATATATGCGAACCGAGAACTTTCGTTTCGAATTAGTTTCCCACCTGCTGCAAGATGTGTTGTTAGGCTTTTAAGATTGTATGTATCATCAGGTGCGTCATTAGATAAACTAAGTGATATGTCATTATCTTGAGGATATTTAGGCATAGTCATATAGCGACCAAACCAATCATTAACTGAATCTGTGTCTTGAATATAATGTTGTAGTATTTTTTGTACTTTAGTTATTGCTTGTGAGCTTACTTCACCTGTGTTGCTTTGCTTAATTAAGTCAGCATCGCTGTAACGGAGAGTATCGCTAATATCCTCACTTATATGATCTGTGAACTCACGTAGTATTTCACTGTGAGAGGGTGCGCGAAATCCAACTGAACAGGTTATACAATCATCTCCAACCGCAATACCGTTATGGCCGAATCCTGGTGGTACGTAAAGTATATCGCCTGGCTCCAGAACCCATGTATCGACTGCTTTAAATTCACTTAAAATCGATACAGGTAAATTATCAATTAAAGATGAGCTTTCATCATATAACGTTCCCACTTGCCATTTTCTTTTGCCATTAGTTTGAACTAAAAAGACATCATAATTATCAAAATGAGGGCCAACACCTCCACCATCGCTGGCATAACTGACCATAAGATCATCGATACGCCAGCGTGGTATAAAAGTGAATAAATCTAAAAACTTAGCGGCTTCAGGTAGCCAATGATCTACGGCTTGAACCAATAGCGTCCAGTGTGATGCGGGTAGAGTAGAGAAATACTCGTCATTAAATGGGCCATGTTTTAACTTCCATTCATTGGAAATTATATCTTGCATAACAATGCGTGATTCAACCTCTTCTTCGCACGCAAGACCGGCAAGTACATCAGCTGCAACGGGGGGCGTAACGTTGGGTATTGCGTTCCTTATTAATAAAGGTTTCTTTTGCCAATATTTAGATAAAAATGTATTGAGTGGCATATCACCCAAAGGCGCAGGATTCATCATGTTAATGATCTTTTAACATTGTGATATGTGGGATGTTATCTTCTAGATACATTGCTGATATCTTTTTGAATCCAAAGTTTTCGTAAAATTCTTTTAAATGTTCTTGAGCGCTGATTTTAATGCTGAGGCCTGGCCAAATTATAACGGCTTCTTGCAAACACTTTTCCATAAGCAAAGTGCCGATGCGTTGATGGCGTAAAGATTTACCCACAGCAAGCCTGCCAATGTTAACTTCAGGATAGCGTATGCCAGGTGATAGTAGGCGAGCATAAGCAATTAACTTTGATTTGTAGTGTGCAGTTATATGGTGTGTCTCAATATGTGTGTCTTTATCATCGAGTTCAGGGTAGGGGCAATTTTGTTCAACAACAAATATGTCTACTCTAAATTTTAAAAGTTCATAGAGCTCAGTATTGTTCAGTTGTCGAAACCGTTTAGATTGCCATTGAAGCGTTTTCATAACCTTAAAAGTTTACATTTTTTCCGAATAAATTGATGGGCAAAAAAAACCCGCTTAGGCATGAGCGCTAAGCGGGTTAGTAACACTAGATATGTTGCTTATTTACTTTTAGCTTCAGCACGCTCTTTTGCTTGTTTAATAACGACTTCAGCTACGTTTTTAGGACATGGTGAATAGTGTGAGAACTCCATAGAGAACTGTCCACGACCTGATGTCATGGTACGCAAATCACCGATATAACCAAACATTTCTGAAAGAGGCACATCTGATTTAATACGAGTGCCCGTTAAGCCAGCATCTTGAGACTTGATCATGCCACGACGGCGGTTTAAGTCACCGATTACATCACCCACATGATCTTCTGGTGTGAAAACATCCACTTTCATAATAGGTTCTAATAATTGTGGGCCAGCTTTAGGGATGGATTGTCTGTAGCCAGATTTAGCCGCAAGTTCAAACGCGATCGCCGATGAATCCACTGCGTGGAATGCACCATCAACTAAAGTAACTTTTACATCTAAGCATGGATATCCGGCTAAAGTGCCTGTTTCCATCATGCTTTCAAAACCTTTTTGAACTGCAGGCCAGAATTCACGTGGCACATTACCACCTGTTACTTTAGATTCGAATTCATATCCTGTGCCCGCTTCAGCAGGTTCAATGATGTAATCAATCTTACCAAACTGACCTGAACCACCAGATTGTTTCTTATGTGTGTAACTATCTTCAATACGTTGTGTAATCGTTTCGCGGTACGCAACTTGAGGTGCGCCGGCAACCACTTCAACTCCATGAGTACGTTTAAGAATGTCGATTTTAATATCTAAGTGTAGTTCACCCATTCCTTTAAGAATGGTTTCGCCACTGTCTTCGTCGGTGTGAACATGGAATGAAGGGTCTTCTGCTATCATTTTTCCTAACGCAACACCCATCTTTTCTGAGGCAGCTTTATCTTTGGGTGATATAGCCATAGAGATAACTGGGTCAGGGAATACCATTGGTTCTAATGTTGCAGGGTTGTTCGGGTCACATAGTGTGTGGCCAGTTTGTACATTTTTCATGCCTAACACGGCAACAATGTCGCCTGCTTGTGCAGATTCTAACTCTATACGGTCCTCAGCATGCATTTCTACAATTCGACCAATGCGTTCAGTTTTGCCAGTAAAGCTGTTCATAACCGTCATGCCTTTTTCTAGCTTACCTGAGTAAATTCGAATAAACGTTAGCGCGCCATAACGATCATCCATAATTTTAAAGGCTAAGGCACGTAATGGCTTGCTTGGGTCTACAAGTGCAAGCTCACCTGTTTCATTGCCTTCTAAATCAACTTCTGGTTGGGCAGGCACTTCATTAGGAGCGGGTAGGTAATCCACAACTGCATCCAATATAAGTTGGACACCTTTATTTTTAAATGCAGAGCCGCAATAAGTAGGGAAGAAGCTAAGTCCAATAGTGCCCTTACGAATACAAGCTTTTAATGTTTCGATGCTAGGCTCTTCACCGTCTAGATATTTTTCCATCGCATCGTCGTCTTCTTCAAGTGCGAGTTCTACCATCTCTTCACGGAACTGCTCCACTTTTTCTTTCATGTCTTCTGGAACATCTTCTTCTTTATACTTCATTGGGTCGTCTGAGCCATCCCAAACCCATGCTTTGCGAGTCATTAAATCGACCATGCCCACAAAATCGTCTTCTGTACCAATAGGCAAGGTCATTACTAGGGGCTTTGCACCGAGTACTTTCTTAATTTGATCAACTACGCTATAGAAATCCGCGCCTAATCGATCAAGCTTATTTACAAATATAATCCGCGCTACCGCAGATTCATTTGCATAACGCCAGTTAGTTTCAGATTGAGGTTCTACACCACCCGATCCACAGAAAACACCAATGCCGCCATCCAATACTTTTAATGAGCGGTATACTTCAATGGTGAAATCTACGTGTCCAGGAGTATCGATAATATTTAAACGATGGTCTTTCCAGAAGGTGCTGGTAGCGGCAGATTGAATGGTAATACCACGCTCACGTTCCTGATCCATGAAATCTGTGGTCGCTTCACCATCATGCACTTCACCAATTTTATGAATTTTACCGGTAAGGCTGAGTATGCGCTCTGAAGTGGTGGTTTTACCCGCATCCACGTGTGCGAAGATGCCAATGTTTCTGTAGTTAGATAGATCGCTCATTACCGTTACCTTTATATAGTAAATTCAATGTGTTATGAATATAAATTCATGTGTCTAATAAGGCGGCAAGTTTACTTGATTGCTAGAATCTAGGCAGCATTATTTGCACAAAATTAATAATTAAATGCTTCTAAAGCACGAAAGGCGCGAATTCTGTCTTATCTATTACAATGCTTCAATAGAGCTGACGGGGTAAATAGACAATTCATACGAATGAGTAAGCTGGAAGCCTAAATAATAAGATTATTAATGACTATGCCACTTTCACAGACATCACTGGCTGAAGCCATCGATATTCCTGCTTGGCTTGAGAAAGATCGCCAGAATGACTGGCAATCTAAAATTCAGCGCGACCAGAATATTTGCCACCAAGCGGAAACTGACCCCAGCCATGAAACTAAGCAGGTATTGAATTGGTGGTC
>JBGCDX010000066.1:0-8688 GCA_045105815.1 Gammaproteobacteria bacterium | reverse complement strand
TTAAAACCACTCCAGTCAAGCCATTGGGAGGTGAGAGGTAACACCTGATAAAGCGCAATCATCATCAGGATCGATGCAGTACTTACCTGCACTAAATATTTCATCCAACCCGTTTGCATGGATATTGATACAGATTTTTTTAGCATAATAAATAACAGAATTGCATTGATGTACGCCGATATTGATGTAGCTAGAGCAAGCGCTGCATGCGGCCCAGGCAATGAATAGGTCGTCCATATCCACAAAAAGGCCAGATTGAGGATGATGTTGCAAAGCATTGCGATAACACCAATTTTAACCGGTGTTTTAGTGTCTTGGCGTGAATAAAACCCTGGCGCGAGCACTTTAATTAATATGAATGCAGGCAAACCTAATGCATAGGTCACTAAGCTTAAGGATGCCATATTGGTATCGAGTAGCGTGAACTCACGATATTGAATCAGTGAGATCAATATCGGTTTGGCTAATAAAACTAAGCCAACCGTGCAAGGGATGGCAATAAAAATGGATAGTTTTAGTGCCCATTCAAGCGTTTGGTTAAAGCCTGATGTAGATTGGTTAACGTATTGTTTGGATAGCCTTGGAAGGATGATAGTGGCGGTAGCAACACCAAATATAGCCAATGGCAATTCCACAAAACGGTCTGAAATGTATAACCAGCTAATGCTGCCAACGGCTAAAAAGGAAGCAATTAGTGTATTAATTAGCAGATTAATCTGTACGACGGATGAGCCAAAAATTGCTGGCAACATTAGACGACCAATCTTCCTGACGCCATCACTAGCGCCATGCAAGGAGAATCTTGGTAACAACCCTAAGCGGCTTAAGAAAGGAATTTGAAATAGTAGTTGAGCTATCCCGGCAATAAACACTCCCCAAGCTAAGGCAATCACCGGCTGTTCAAAATGTGGTGCTAACCATAATGTGGCCGCAATTAGCGAAAGATTTAAAAAGGTAGGAGTGAAAGCTGGTACTGCAAAATGGTTAAAGGTATTCAGAATTCCTGCGGAAAGGGCGGTTAAGGATATAAACAATATATAAGGAAAGGTTATGCGCAGCATTTCTCCAGCAAGTTCAAAACGCTTAGGCTCATCGGCAAATCCTGGTGCAAAGACGTATATCAGCAGTGGTGCTAGTAAAACGCCTACTATAGTGATCATTAGCAAGATTAAAGCCAGTACCCCTGAAACATGGTTGACCAAATTCTTCATTTCTTGTTCTGAATGCTTCTCTTTATATTCTGATAACACGGGTACAAAGGCTTGAGAGAAAGCTCCCTCGGCGAAGAGTCTGCGTAGGAAGTTTGGGATACGGAAAGCAACAAAGAAGGCGTCTGTACTGCCTGTGGCCCCCAAAAAGATGAAAATCACAGCGTCACGAATATAACCAAATATCCTGGAGATAAAAGTCATCACGCTGATGACAGCCGTTGACTTGAATAGAGCGCGATGATCAGCCATTTGTGGGTAATTATAAGGTGTTTATTGGGTTATTTGGCAGAAATGAACGGGCTTGAGGTTGACATTTTTTTATCTTACTACCATAGTACGCGACCCGAACAGAAGAACTATAGCCCAGAATCTGAGCTATAAATAACCAGTAATAGGATTAACTTTGGCTAATATACAATCAGCAAAAAAACGAGCTCGCCAAGCGATAAAAAATCGCTTACATAATGCAGGCCAACGTTCACATTTACGTACTAAGATCAAAGCTGTAGTTAAATTGATCGATGAAGGTGATAAGAGTGCTGCAACTGAAGCTTATAAAGACGCTGTACCCGTCATTGATGCTTCAGTTAGTAAAAAGCTGATTCATGCTAATAAAGCAGCTCGCCATAAAAGCCGTCTGAACGCTCGAATTAAATCTATGTAATTTGGTGGTGTAGTAAGAACACTTCTCTTAGTACATATTCGGTACCGTTCGCAACAGAACAACTCATTACACAACCACTAGGTTATCTCGGTGTATCAACTCCGGTTCTTCGGTATAGCCAAGCGTAGTTTCTATTTCAGAGCTTGAAATGCCTTTTAACTTTTCAGCCTCTTTAGCGTTGTAATTAACCAGCCCACGCGCAATTTCTTCGCCTTGATTGTTAACACAGCTAACAACTTCTCCTCTCTCGAAGTTGCCTTTTACTTCCTGTACGCCAATAGATAACAAGCTTTTACCTTCTTTGCTAATTACTAGGCAAGCACCTTCATCCAGTACTAGTTGGCCATTGGTATAAAGCTGGTTAGCAATCCATTGTTTGCGTGCGACTAAAGGTTCATTGTCGGGATATAGCAGACTGCCATGCTTTTTGCCTGCAGCAATTTCCAATAAAATGTTTTCAACTCTTCCAGGCGCAATGATGGTAGCTGCACCTGCACGGGCTGCAAGTCTAGCGGCAGAAACTTTGGTAAGCATGCCACCACGTCCTAATTCTCCAGCACTTGGCCCAGCGACTTTATCTAACAATGAGTCATTTGCAGAAATTTCATCGATAAGATTATTGCTGGTCTGACTTTTACTTGATTGTTCTACAGGCGGTGATTCAAATACTCCTTGTTGATCCGTTAAAATAATTAAAGCATCCGCTTCAATAAGGTTGCTTACCAATGCAGCAAGGGTGTCATTGTCTCCAAATTTTATTTCATCTGTTGCGACCGTGTCATTTTCATTTACAACAGGTATAACTTTTAATGACAAAAGTTTTCGTAATGTTGTGCGAGCATTTAAGTAACGTTTACGATCTTGTAAATCCTCATGGGTAAGTAAGACTTGCGCGCTGTGTAAAGAGTGCTTTTGCAAGCATGATTCATAGGCTTGAATTAAACCCATTTGACCTACTGCAGCAGCAGCTTGTAGTTCATACACTGCATGAGGTCTCTTCTCCCAGGCTAAGCGATTCATGCCTTCAGCGATGGCGCCAGATGAGACAAGGATAACCTCCTTGCCAGACTTAACTAAGTTTGCAAGTTGAGAGGCAAGATTAGCGATAGCTTGCATATTTAATCCGCGGCCGTTCTTGGTGACAGAAGAGCTGCCAACCTTTACAACCCAGCGTTTACCTTCGCTTACTTGTTGTCGTTTATCATCTACTTGAGAGTTCACTTTTTTGCCTAATCTTGCTGCTTAAGTTTATGGTTTAGTAATCTTCTTTAATCATCCGGTTCATATAAGTAATGATAAATACTATTGCACAAATCTTTAGTTCCAGATTTATTAATGGTGGATACGGAAAAAACTGGTCCTTCCCAGTTTAGTTCTTTTACACAGTTTTCAATAGTGGTTTTGCATTCTTCTTCAGGCAGCAGATCATTTTTAGTGAATACTAACCATCGGTCTTTGCTGCCTAATTCATTGCCGTTTTCATCACTATATTTTTTTATCTCATTTAAAATGGATAAATAATCTTTGCTTACATCTTTCTCATATTCAGCAGGTGCTAACTCAATCATATGTAATAGTAGTCTTGTGCGCGTTAAGTGCTTAAGAAATTGTATTCCCAACCCTGCTCCTTCTGCAGCACCTTCAATTAATCCTGGAATATCTGCAATAACAAAACTTTTATGTGGTGCAATATAGACAACGCCTAAGCTTGGATACAGGGTTGTAAAATGGTATTCCGCAACTTTTGGGGTGGCTGAAGATAGTGATCGTATCAGTGAGGATTTCCCTACACTTGGTAAACCCAGTAGACCAACATCAGCAAGCAACTTGAGTTCCATGTGTAGATCACGTATATCACCTTGTTCGCCAGGAGTTGTTTTGCGTGGTGCACGATTCGTTGAGGTTTTAAAGCGTGCATTACCCAAACCATGTGAACCACCTTTGGCGACTAATAACTGTTCATTGTGTTTAGTGAGATCACCGATCACTTCTTTTGTTTGTGCATCTTTTACGATGGTGCCAAGTGGTACCTTAATGAATGCATCTTCACCTCTTTTGCCCGTACGATCTTTGCCTAAACCGTCTTGACCGCGCTGTGCTTTAAAAGTGCGTGCATTACGAAAGTCCGCCAAAGTATTTTGATTTTCGTCAGCAACTAAATAAATATTTCCGCCATCACCACCATCACCACCATCTGGCCCACCAAGAGGAATATATTTCTCGCGACGGAAACTAAGGCCACCATTTCCACCGTTTCCTGCATTTACGTGGATAACTGTTTCGTCAACAAACTTCATAGCTAGTTTTAATAATTTTTGTAGAGTTTAATTCTATAGCGCAAAAAAAAGCCCCGACTAAGCGGGGCTTTGCAAACTTATATAAATAAGTAATTAATGCACCGCTTCAATGCGTACAAATTTTCTATTTTTCGGGCCTTTAGTTTCAAATACTACTCTGCCATCTGATTTTGCGAATAAAGTGTGATCTTTACCACAACCAACATTTACTCCAGGGTGAAACTGAGTGCCACGTTGGCGTACGATAATATTACCAGCCAATACCTCTTCACCACCAAAGCGTTTTACACCAAGTCGTTTTGACTCAGAATCGCGACCGTTTCTAGTACTACCACCTGCTTTCTTATGTGCCATAACTAATTTCCTACTTCGTGAATTCTATTTTGAGATACCGGTTATCTTCACTTCTGTAAAAGACTGACGATGACCCATTCGTTTCATATGGTGTTTGCGACGCTTGAATTTAATTACTTCAATTTTCTTTGCGCGTGCTTGATCTTGAACCTCACCAGTAACCTTGCCGCCGTCTACATAAGGGGCGCCTATGGTCACGTCATCACCATCAGAAAGTAATAGTACTTGATTAAATTCTACTTTCTCGCCAGGATCTCCAGCAAGTTTTTCGACCCGGATCTGGTCACCTTCCTGGACACGATATTGTTTGCCGCCTGTGGCGATTATTGCGTACACCTTGTGTTCTCCGATGTGAGGGGTATAAAAATGAGGCGCAATTCTAGCGATACGCTCCGAGCGGGTCAATCAAATTAGTACAGATTTGACCTGTATAGTAATGATATACCTAAAAAAACAGTTTAAGTAGCTATTCCAGGCATAATGAAAAGAGTTCGAACCTAACCAATATGGATTTTAAAAGCGTACAAAACCTCGTAAGCGAAGATATGGATGGTGTGAATGCGGCCATTCGTCAGTATTTGCACTCAGATGTGGCATTAATTAGCGAAATGGCTAATTACATTATTAATAGTGGGGGCAAACGTTTGCGTCCCATTTTAGCCATCCTTTGTGCTAGAGCTTGTGATTATTCAGGTGAGAAGCATTACTTGGTAGCAGCCATCATCGAATTCATCCACACCGCAACACTTTTGCATGATGACGTGGTTGATGAATCCAGTTTGCGTCGTGGTAATGAAACTGCAAATGCAATTTGGGGCAATGAATCTAGCGTGTTAGTGGGTGACTTTGTATTTTCACGCTCTTTTGAAATGATGGTCGATGTAGGAGAAATGCGTGTGATGGAAATATTATCACGTGCCTCAAACACCATTGCGGAAGGTGAAGTTATGCAGTTATTAAATTGCAATGATCCGGATACAACAGAAGAACGGTACATGATGGTGATCCAATCCAAAACTGCAAAGTTATTTGAAGCGGCCTGCCAGCTTGGCGCCATTTTAGCGGGTGAGAGTGAAAAAGTTGAGCAAGCTTGTGCAGCCTACGGCAGGCATATCGGCACTGCCTTTCAACTCAAAGATGATTTGCTCGATTACCAAGCATCACCAGAAGAAATGGGAAAAAATATTGGTGATGATTTGGCTGAAGGTAAACCAACCTTGCCGCTGATTTATGCTTTAAAAAATAGTAGTGGCGAAAGCGAACAGATGATTCGTGATGCGATTATTAATGGTGGGAAACAACATATGCATGAGATCTTACAAGTTATAGAAGACACAGATGCAATCACATACACAGAAAAATCTGCAAACCTACAAGCACATATTGCCAGACAACAAATTGAAATCTTACCTTCTAATCAATATCGAGACGCTCTTTTAGAGTTGACTGACTTCGCTATTACCAGAGTTGCTTAGACCTTAAGGGTCTCAACATTGTTGTTTAATTTATCAAGAGTGATTGTTAGTTAACAACTAACTCTAAAAGCTGGCTACATATTAACCGTTTATAGGTTACTTATAGATAATTGATATTCCATGGTAACTCACTGAAATTAAGTGGATTCCAATAAAAGTTCTTTGAAAACCGTAACTTAGATACCGTAAGGAAACTAAGAAATATTTACCTAGAGACGACTTATAAGTAATATAGCGTCTATAATTGAGAACTATGTCGACTTACTTACCGTTAAAATGCGGTCTATTTACATACTGGCATTTTATTTAACGATAGAATGTATTTTAGTTAAGACAGAAAGGGTTGAAAGAAGGGAATTTATGGAAACATCAAAGTTAGGTAAGGCACGTGCAGGAGTATTCGTATTGCTCATTGCTATATCGTTATACAGCTTATTTATGATTTCAGCATCGAATACATCTTATGCTGCAGGTCAAAGCCTATTCAAATTTTCATCTTTAATTGGATTAAGCCCAAATGCGAATGGTTTTGATCGACAGAGATTTGTAAATAACGTTTCAGAAAAGTTAATTTCTTCTTCTGAAAAACTTGGTGTTACAAATATTAATATTGGCAATACCAGAGTTTCAGCATTTGATGAAGGTGAAGTTGCAAGTTTCCTATCATCGCCTCGTAAATCAAAATTTCGAAGAATAGTTTCTGGCGCAACATCCAGTGAAAATAAAAGAAGTGGAATTACAGGTTCTAATAATTTGCTTTCGTTTAGTGGTGGTAGTGCAGGTTTAAGTACAGGTCTTGTAAGTCAATGTATTCAATCGTTGTCACCAGACTTAGAAACAGAAGAGCTAAATGTTGATGAAGTAATAGCATGTATATTTAATTCTGACGGTGGTCTTGCTGATAATGGCAACAATCCTTTTGATAACGATGGCGGACCAGGTAACGATGGCGGACCAGGTAACGGTGGCGGACCAGTAATTGCAGAAGTTCCAGAGCCATCAACCTATATGTTATTAGGTTTGGGTATGATGACCTTGGTAGGATTTTCTAGAAAGAAAAAAGTAAAGATATCTATTTCTTAAAATTAAATAACAATCAAAAAAAAGCTGGTTATTCAACCAGCTTTTTTTTGCCTTAAAATTATTTAATTTTTTATAACTAACTGAATAACTTTTTATTTAACACAAATATGAGGGATAGAGTGGCCTAAATATTCTTGTATTGAATATAGCTAGAGTTATAATCGAGTAACAGATTTTTTGCATTTTCATAGGAGGGTATGTATGCATAACTTACTTTTTTCGCGTAATAAAATTAGGCTAGTAACTATAGCCACATTGTTGTTCGCAAGCTTTTCAGCTTCGGCAGTCGTAACTTACCAAAGTATCTCTAGTGACAAATTTGTTAGTCAATTCCCTGGGGTTGGTAATGATATTTATTGGCAAGGTGGAACTAATGATGTTGATTTGCAAACTTGTTGTGCTGGGACGCTTGGCTTAAATACGATAGGCTCAAGTGTGTTTGGAGCTAATTTTGATATTTTTGGAAACGTAAATACCGTCTTCCAACAAACTGAACAGACATTCGCAAATAAAATTTCATTTGGTGCAAATGAATATTCAAGTGTCTCATCAGAAAGCGAATTTTTAGGCTTTCAAGATGGATTGTTTCCAGAACTGCAAACTCTCACGCCGGGGACAACTAGTTTTGTTAATGTAAATAAAAATAATACCGCAAGTTTTAGTTTGTTTACCCAAACCGCACGATTTACAGCTGAATCAAACTCAATAGCTGGTTACTACCTTAATGCAGGTCAAGATCCGGATAGCATATTTTCTGACACATCATTGTTTTCTGGCTTAGATCCATTTTTTACTGGTACTGGTGCGGTAAATATTTCACAACAAGGTGTGATCGATCAATTCAATTATTTAATAGATGATATTGTTGACCCAAATTGGCAAAGTCTCGCAATCTATTATTGGAAATCCGACTCAATGGGTATAGATGGAGTCACCCCTAACTCAACGTCATTCACCTCGGGTTCATTTGTAAGTTTTGACAGTGGTGCTGTTGCAGTTCCAGAGCCTTCAACCTATATGTTATTGGGTTTGGGTATGATGGCCTTGGTGGGTTTCTCAAGAAAGGGTACAAAATCTCGTATTTTATAATTCAACTTAAAATGTGAGCAAAAGCCGGTTAATAATTAACCGGCTTTTTTATGCTTAAAATCTCTTGTATTAATCGATAACTATAGGATGCATAAAAGATTAAATGTTTTACGTTGCAGTGTTAAATGAGTCTGGAAAGAAGTTGGTGACTAATGATTGCTTATTTCTTGATTGGATTGACTGAAAACTGTTAATCCAGAGAACAGTTCTATGAATGCATGTTTATATTCGAGTGAATAGTAATTAAGGGTGATAAAATAATAAGAGTGCAGCTTATGCCGCATTCTTATTATTTACCGTTTATTATAGATTAGCTGATAACTAATCTATAGGTGCTTTAACACTTCATCCATGGTGTCTTTCGCATCACCAAATAACATGTCCGTGTTGTCCTTTAAGAATAATGGATTGTCTACACCGGCATAACCTGAAGCCATACTACGTTTTAACACGATGCAAGAAGCTGCTTTCCAAACTTCTAATACAGGCATGCCTGCAATAGGACTGTTTGGGTC
>JBGCDX010000065.1:0-14296 GCA_045105815.1 Gammaproteobacteria bacterium | reverse complement strand
CTTTCAACCCGAAGCGCCAAGTGAAGAAGCACACTTTTTAATGGTGCACAGAGATCTGCAAGATAAAGTAACATTTACAGAGTTAAATCCTATCACTGCAATGCTTGTAGAAAAGTTGGCAGGAACTAATTCCAAAACTGGTCAACAATGTTTAGATGAGATAGTTAAACAAATTAACCACCCAAATCCTGATGCAGTTTATACAGGCGGCGAACAAACTTTAAAGCAGCTACGTTCAACCGATATCATTCTTGGAACCAAAATTTCTTAAGTTAATAATATGCATGTATGCCCTATACATGTATGCCCTATACTAGTGCACGTATTGGTGAAAAAGCAAACAAACATACAATAAAACAAGTACAGACTCTTAACTTATTGCCCAAAGTTAATGTTAAGTTGCAAACTTTCCTTTTCCTTTCATTGTGTACAGTACGTTTTATCTATCTATTTTGATGTTTTTTTTAAATATAATACTATACAAAGTAGAAGCTACCTAAGAACCCGCCTAGCTTTTTTACAACGCGATTGCACAATCAGCAAGCCTTTTCCTGATCTTGCTTCTTCCGAAGCTACAGCATCCGCACATACAATTTATTAAAAAACTCTATTGCTTGGCAATTTACTGCTAATGCATTACGTGTTTCTCCTAAGGATGGGACCTAATAAAAATAACTAACTTATTCTTGAGGGCTCAAATGAATAAATTTAAAAAATTAGACGAGAAGATATCCTCTCTTCCAACAGAAGAAAAAAATCTTCCTGAAGATTCACCCACCTCTACAAGTCGCCGCAAGTTTATGGGGGGTGTGGGTGCAGCACCGCTTGCAGTAGGTGCATTTAGCCTACCTTTCGCAAGTACCTCAGCCGATGCAAGGGGGCGTCGCATTAGAAATGGTGATGCACTCACACCATTTAGTCCACGAACACGTGCTGCTCGTTCCATTAAGTTACGCGTTCGATCTGCACTACGGCAATACAAACGTAGCATTCGTAGAATTGAACGTAGAGGTAAAAACAATCTTCATAGAAACAATGGTGATGAAAACAATCTTGATGGTTTCATTGGAAACTTTCATAAAGGATTAAAACAAAATGACTTGGGTGAAGTAGATCGCAGAGCTTACCTTCGTCTTCTTAGAGCGCTTCGTACTGGCAATTTTAACGACTTAGCCAAAATAGAATTGGGCTGCCCAGATCCTTCACTACAACGTCGCTTAGTGAATCCTATTGCTGGACTTGCCTTTCAGGGCTTAGGACCAGACTCACATTTTCAATTCATGCCACCTGCACCAAGATTTAGAAGTAGAACAGCGGCTTCTGAAATGGTTGAATCTTATTGGGCAGCACTACTACGCGATGTTCCTTTTGATCAATACGAGGGCAATCAGCTAGCTATTGATGCAGCTGCAGAACTAAACTCTCTTCCTGGAAAGTCAGGAATGATGGATGTTAACAATGAAGTAACTCCAAATAATTTGTTTCGCTCTGGTTTACCGGGTTCTGAAGTAGGTCCATTTGCATCCCAATTAATTCTTAAAGAAGTGCCTTACGGTGTACAAGGCTTCAGCCAAGCTTGTTCAACCCGCCAGCCTGGCCTAGACTTCATGACAACTTATGAAAACTGGCTAGATATACAGCGCGGTTGTGCACAAGAACCCGGCTTGGATATCTACGATCCAGTCAGGCGCTTTTATTACACTGGTAGAGTGGCATCTTCTTTCGTACAAGTTGATGCACTCGCTCAAGCTTATTTTAATGCTGTGGTCGTACTGTTAACACCTCCTACTACTGTTGGTCAATTTGGCATGAATGCTGGTTTTGGTGGCATTGGTGCTCCATTTGATCCTAACAACCCATACTTTGGTGAAGCCGTTGGTGGAGGCGTGGGAGATTCCTCAGGCTTTAGTGGCGCTGCTCGTGTATCGGAAGGTCTTGCAACATTTGGCCCACCACAAATTCTTACTTTATTGTGGGCAGTATCGGGTCAAGCTGCGCAGAACCAATGGTTCCAAAAATGGAATGTGCATCGTCGTTTACGCCCAGAAGTTATGGGTGGTCGTGTACACAATGTCTTAACAGGTAAAGCTAATTATCCTATCCACTCAAGTCTTCTGGACTCACAAGCGGTCAAGGAAACATTCAATCGTAACGGCACATTCTTGTTGCCGATGGCTTTCCCTGAAGGTTCGCCAACACATCCATCTTATGGCGCTGGACACGCATCAGTAGCGGGTGCATGTGTAACGATATTAAAAGCAGCCTTCGATGAAGATGCAGTGATTGAAAATCCTGTACAACCAAGTGCAGATGGCACAACGCTTGTGCCTTACACAGGTGGCGACACACTAACCGTAGGTGGAGAGCTCAATAAACTTGCTGGCAATATTGGTTGCGGTCGAAACTTCGGTTGCGTTCACTGGCGTTCAGATAATGCTGCTTCATATCGATTAGGTGAGGAGTTTGCAATTCAGTACCTACGTGATTTAGCCAACACAGCTCTAGAACCATTTAATGGCTATAGCCTTACCACTTTTGATGGAGAAAAAATCACAATCTAGATAATGATTACGATTGCAAGAAAACTAAAGGGCGATCCCATGGATCGTCCTTTTTTTTACCTCTTTTCCTTAGTAATTCAGATACTATTATATTAAAAAATAAACCTCATTAATCCTAATAACAAGTTAAGTGTTGGATAAAAATATAATGATAAGCTCCCACATGTTTCGTATCACGCCCTTCTTCATAGCAGTATTATTTGTTCTTGTGTCATGCTTATCAGCAGGTCATGCTCAAGAACCATCACGTGATATTAAATTCGAACCCGGTAATTTACCTTCAGCAAACGCAAGTACTTCTGCAGATGGAAGATTCGTTGCATTTCATTCCGCAGCGAACAATCTTATTCTGGGAGATACGAATAACAAGCAAGATATATTTGTTTTCGATCGTGAGATGCAATCTATGCAACGCATTTCGATTACTTCCGATGGAGAACAGGCAAATGATTACTCACTGCGGCCTAGCATTTCAGGCGATGGCCGTTTTGTGGTGTTTATGTCGTATGCAAATAATTTAGTCGACAATGATCATAATCATCAATTGGATATCTTCGTTCATGATCGACAAGACAAAACCACAGAACTTGTATCAACATCAACAGATGGGAAAGCAGGAAATACGAAATCTATGAATCCAACCATATCGTCTGATGGCCGATTTGTTGCGTTCGAATCATTTTCTAATAATTTAATAGTTGAAGATGTTAATGAAAATCCAGATATCTTCGTGCGCGACCTTCATGAGGGTAAAACAGAAGTCATATCATTAAGCTCTCGTGGCCAACAGGCTAATCATGGTTCGTCCAATTCAGCTATATCTGCTGACGGCAGATTTGTTTTGTTTCAGTCGCCCGCTCGTAATCTTGTACCTGTTGACAACAAGCGAAGCGATGAAAACGAATGGAATTTCTCTGATGTTTTTTTACGCGATCGAGAATTAGGAACAACAGAATTAATATCGGTTAATTTAGAAGGCAAACCTGGAAATCATCCTTCTGGAAGTCCTAGTGTGTCGCAAGATGGTCGACATGTAGCATTCACCTCAATGGCAACGGATCTTGTAGAAAATTATCCAGACGGCCCGTTAGAACTATCTGGAAAAGGATTTACTGCACGACGCATTGATGTCTATACACGTGACCGTGAAACTAACATCACCAAGCTTGTCTCCGCATCTTTAAGCGGAGAACCAGGAAATCATCAATCACAAGCGCCTAAAATTTCAGCAGATGGTCAATTTGTTATTTTCCAATCAGCGGCCAGTAACCTTACAAAAACCCGTATGCCGGGCACGACTATAAATATCTTTCAACGTGACATTGTAAAAGATGAAACTACTTTAGTTACAGAATTTAAAGGCCCACAAGAAACCAATGTAATGTCGGCACACTCCGCAGTTACACAAGATGGTGGCTTTGTAGTGTTTGATACCAACTATGGGCATCAAGGTGCTGAACTTGCAACTAATTCTGACGTTTATATTTGGAACTCAACAACAGGTGAAATTGAGTTAATATCATTTTCACCTTCAGTACAAAAATAGCTGTAACAATATAAAGTTATTAAAAATATCGAATGGCGTTTTAAATTTCGATAGAAATATTTGAACACATTGACAGCGTTATAAATAATCTCAGACAATAAAAAACCCGTGAGTGTTACTACTCACGGGTCAAGGCATCCGTGCCAGGAGATGAACTTTCAATCCCTGCTAACTATCTGTCAGACAAATATCTGTCAAATGAAATACTATGAAAGTTAGTTTAATCATCGCCCAGCATTTATTTGTGACTTAGTACACATTTTATACAAGCCATTTGCAAACAGGTGTTACAGCACTAATGAGAACGTTTTAGTAAATATTTATCAGGGATAAAGCCAGTTATAAGGCTATATAACCCATAAAACACTAAATAAGAAAAAATAAGGTTCGCAATTAATGAATTACGTAAAAATGGTATTCCTGCAACATAGGCTTGCAGCAAGCCATTAAGATCTTGCGAATACATATCATGATGCAACCATGCACCAAAATTAGTGATTAGAAAAAAAGCAAAAGTAGCCATCACTGCGGCAACGCCTACTCTAACTACCGTAACTTTATTTACAACACTACCAATCAACACCGTCAGCAGTATGCCTGCATACACATACCAAACGGTGCTGTGAAACCCAATGACATAATCGCTCAACACCATGGCTGCCAGCGGTACAACAAAAGCTAAAAATCGGTTTGAGAAAAACGCGCCAGCAAATAATGCCATTGCGGCGATAGGTACCACATTAGGTGGATGAGGCACCAATCGTGAAAACGCTAGTACGAGTACTACTGCTATTAAATAACCAGTGTGAATGCGATGTTGAATCATCTAACTATTATACTTAGTCTAATCATTAATAATATTCTTAATCGTTCCAAAGCCATGCTGCACCTCTCACACCACTAGAATCTCCATATTTTGGCGGCAATAGCTTAGTAGATATTTGATCTGAAAAAATCCATTGTTGCCAAAGCTTGGGGACATTTTTATATAAGCGTTGCAAATTAGAAACGCCTCCACCTAAAACAATAATTTCAGGATCAAACATGTTAATAACATGCGCTAAACTTCTTGCCATCCTATTCTCGTAACGAAGCAATGCCTGCTCAGCATCCTCATTACCTTGCTCAGACAGCTCAACAATCTTCTCTGCTCCCACACTTTCCCCAGTAACTCTCTTATAATCTTCTTCTAAACCGGGTCCAGACAAAAAGGTTTCTATACAACCCTGTTGCCCACACCAGCATTTAGTCAACGATAATTCTCCATCATTAGGCCAAGGCAATGGATTGTGCCCCCATTCTCCTGCAATAAAATTGCACCCCACCAATACTTTTTTATCTACCACCAAGCCGGCACCTGTTCCCGTACCAACGATTACACCAAAAACACTGTTAACATCTTGTGCAGCGCCATCAACGGCCTCAGACAAAGCAAAACAATTTGCGTCATTGGCAATTTGAATTTCTCTACCAATGGATTTTTCTAAATCATTTTTAAAAGGTGTTTTATTTAAGCAAGTAGTATTTGAGTTTCGTAACAAACCAGTCGTGAGAGACAAAGAACCCGGAGTGCAAATACCAATACTACATTCCACCTTTACACTTTCTTCAACACGACTAATCAAAGATGTGATAGTTGATATAATTTCATGGTAACTGCTAGGGGTCGAAACTCGATCACACATTAACTCTTTACCACCATCAAGTACTAAAACCTCAATTTTAGTCCCACCTAAATCGACACCCAATTTAATAATAAGTCTCCTGAGCTATAGTTTCGCTCGACCACAGCGTTTCCTTCGCATCAGCATGCTTAGATAATACTCGACACGCTACAAATAGAAAATCAGAAAGACGATTTAAATACTTTTGTAATTCAGAGTTTAAATTTAGTTCTTCAGCTAACATCACAACACTTCTTTCAGCACGGCGACACACCGTACGTGCCAAATGACAAGTTGCAGACGCATGACCACCGCCTGGAAGAATGAAGTTCTTCAAAGCAGGAAGTGCTTGATTATAGTGATCAATTTTTTCTTCCAGTGCTTTTACAATATGTTTATTCATAAACGTTAACTCAGCATTATTTAGCTCAGCACCCACATTAAATAACTGATGTTGTATATGTATGAATGCCTCATACAAATCTTTGGGCATTTCATAGCTCGCTACCATTCCAATTACAGAATTAAGCTCATCCACATCGCCAATAGCATGAATTTGCGGACAATCTTTACGTACTCGTAATCCGGTTGATAACCCTGTATCCCCCGCATCGCCAGTTCGGGTATATATTCTTGTCATACGATTAGCCATTAATATTCACTCAGTAAAATTTATTCTTAGTTCAGCAAAAACTGATTGCCCAGGAGTATTAAAGCCTGAAGCAAGTTCATAATCTTTATCCAATAGATTATCCACTTTTACAGAGAATGTAGCATTTGGAAATTTTATTCCTGCTGATAAATTCATTAAACCATATCCATGTAATTCTGCTCCACCAAAATCACTTCTCTCTGAGCTCAATAGGCCATTCAACTGCACATAGTATTTATCATGGTTATAAACCAATGTCCCCGCTAACGATCGCTTAGCTCTCCTCAACAAAGGTGAGTCATCAGACTCGTTACGGGGATCCTTTAACGATCCTTCAAGATTTAGATTCCAATGATTTGATTGATGCTGAAATTTAAGCTCTACCCCTTGTATTCGAGCATCACTGACATTGCGATTTTCAAAAACAAAAGACCCTGGAATAATTTCTATTGTTTCTATTAAATTTTCAATTTTATTTTCATACGCACGGACAGATAAGCTATTAAATGAGTTAAGTTTATAATTTGCACCTACCTCAAAGGATCGTGAGGTTTCTTCTTTTAAAGCCGAATTACCACCGAAACCAAACCGAGCATTACTATCTGGTGCTCTGAACCCTGTACCTAGACTTGCAAATATTCTCGACTTTTTAGATAACTTATAGCCATACTCTGCATTCCATAATGTTTCATCCCCAAAGTCATCATGGTCTACATAACGTGTAGATCCAAACACACTGTGTTTGCCAACACTTATTTGTTGATTCACATATAAAGAATAGGAATCAGTATTTTCTTTATAACCTGTTCCAAATGATAATGATTCGGCACTTTCATTAGTTTTAGAAACACCAAACGTGAAAACATTATCTATAATTGTTATATCATTTTTCCAATCGTAAACTACTCTATCAGTAAACGAATAGTCCTCATCACCTAAGAAATTCATCTGATTTTGGCGAATTTCATCTCTTGTTTTTGATATTGATATACTTGAATACCAGCTTTCAGATATCGGTATCCCTAAGGTTGTGCTTAAAATATCATTTTTACGATCTTGGTCTAAATCTGTACCAAAACTATCATACTTAGTACTCCCTTCGGCTTGCCAATAACTAAACCCTAAACCCATCTTTCCTAATTTAGTTTTTAAGTTTACATCTACCGTATCATTATCATGCCCATGATCAGTGTTAGATGAAGAAGCTGCAGGAAAACCATCTGAGTCAATACTATTAAATGAGAAGTCTCCACTTACATAATCATTTACAACTTTAAAATCAAAACCCTGCTCAGTTGTCGAGTAACGACCACCAGAGAAATGTGCAGTAGCTTCATTCTCGAGCCTCTCAGTAGTTGTAATGATATTGATTACACTACCCAATGCTTCTGAACCGTATACTGTAGATCGTGGCCCTTTCACTACCTCAATTCGTTCTATAACTGAGGTATTTATAGTTTCTAATGCCGGCGCACCGGTAGTCGCAGAATTCATTTTAATCCCATTAATCAGTACCGCAGTATGATTGCTATTTGTTCCACGCACAAAAACAGAAGTTTGCTGCCCTATTCCACCTGTACGTCCTATCTCAAGACCAGCATGCCAACGAAGCAAATCTGCAAGATCTGCAGCAGGTGTGCGATTAATTGTTTCTCGATCAATTACTATCACAGATGTCACCACCTCCTCTATTGATTGAGAGTACCTTGCGGGCGTAACTACCACCTCATCCACAGCAGGCAATGAAGTGTTAAGACCAAGTAATACAGGTAGTAGATAGAATTTTTGTTTCATTTCGCACCCTTAAATTAAATTGCGGGCGCACAATGAAGCGCACAAACGATATTGTGCAAAGAACTTCAGCCAGAGCCGCCCGCCGCAACTTTCTGATTCACGCAAGGCCGGTCTCCGGGCTGATGAGCTGTCAAACGACTAAGTAATTCACCTTCCCATGTTTTAAAAACACAGTGGTTACGAACTACTAATACTCAATTACCGTTGCGGGGGCAGCGTCTGCTTTTAACAGACTTCCCTGTTTCACCCTTGCGCTCTCAAATTAAACTTATTTTACGAGGACAAGGACACCTTAAGTGATGTGTGAGTTGAATTCTAACAGCTTTTGGAAGGATTAGTTTTGAAGTTTTTTAATTTGCGCAATAACTTCGTCACTATGTGTAGCAGGTTTTACAGTTTTATATATTTGAGCAAGCTTACCTTCTGGATTAATGATGAACGTATGCCGCTTTGCAAGCTTTAATGGGCCAATTTTTGTTAAAGAATTATATTCACTTGCAATCTTGCCACCAGTATCCGCAAGTAATGGAAACTGCAGGCTAAATTTATTAGAAAATTCTGCATGACTTTCAGTTGAATCCACACTCACTCCAAAAATCTGCACATTAAGGTTTTTCAATGCAACAATATCATCTCTGAATGCACAAGCCTCTTTAGTGCAACCGGGCGTATCATCCTTAGGGTAAAAATAGAGCACTACCCACTTTCCCAAATAGTCACTAAGCTTATGATTTGTTTCAGTCTGATCTAATAACTCAAATTGCGGGGCTTCCTGCCCAACCTCAAGCTCACTAGCAGAAGAAGAATTAAATATGCCCATACAGATTATACCTATAATAACTACGCTAAGTTTATTAAGCATTCAATCATTATGGTATAAATTTAAATACTTTACCTTGGTAGTCCAGTACAAATAATTCACCTGACTCATCTTCACCAAATGAACTGATATTTATATCTGTTTTCATCAACTCTTGCATTGTAAAGTTTTCATCTTTATTAATAGACCAAATAGTGCCTGTGCAAAAATCACCAAAAATATATTTCCCATACAACTCTTTAATTTCTTTGCCACGATAGACATAGCCTCCAGTAACTGAACAGCCATAATCATGTGCATACTCTGCAATGGGTTTAACTAATCCAACCACCTCACAATTATTCTTAGGCAAAAAACAATGCTTACCTTCCATCAAGCGCCAACCATAATTTTCTCCACCCTGACTTTCTGAAGACCGCCAATGGATTTCCTCCCACTTATTTTGCCCAACATCTGCAATCCACAGATCACCTGTTTCACGATCAAAAGAATGTCGCCATGGATTTCGTAAACCATAAGCCCATATTTCAGGGAGAGCATTTTCTTTATCTATAAATGGATTATCTTTAGGGATTGTATAACCACTAGCATGGTTCACATCAATGCGTATTATTTTCCCCAATAAAGTTTCTAAATTTTGCGCATTATTCCACGGATCACCACCACGGCCACCATCACCTAAACCTAAATACAAATACCCATCTTTCCCAAACGCCAACATACCGCCATTATGGTTTGAAGCTGGATCTTCTTGCGCAATCAATACCTCAAGCGTTTCCAAGCCTATCTGCTTGGCACTAGGTGGATCTACAGTTAAACGTGCTAGCGTGTTGTCACCATTCTTAGCGGTATAAAATAAGAATAGATAGCCGTTTTTAGAATAACTAGGATGAAAGGCAATCGATAATAATCCCTGCTCATTTCCTTTTGTAGTAATAATAGACGAGACATCTAGAAAAAACTTTCTCTGCTGTTTTTCATATGCAAATATTTTGCCTGTTTTCTCGACCACAAAGATACGAGAATCATTCGCATGAGTTAATAAAACTGGTTTAGTTAAGTCTTCTTCTAATAAAGCAAGGTCTACTGCATAACCTGAGCTGACAAGCCAAGTCGATATAAAAAAACATAAAATAAAAAACTTTATGCTACTTCTCATTTCCCGCGCCAAAAGCTTTTACCGCTCCTGCAGTGACATCTTCTTCTGGATTAAACCAGTTAAGCTTACTATGTAAACTCACAACATCACCAATAATTACTAGAGTTGGTGGTTTGACATTATGTTTTTCAACTAATTCAGGTAGATTATCTAAATTGCCGATAATATTTCTTTGATTCGCGGTGGTACCTTGCATAATTAGCGCTGCAGGGGTTGTTGCGCTTAGACCATGCTTTATTAAATTATCACAAATTATTTGCAGTCCGTGGAGCCCCATATAAAATACTAAAGTTTGATTTGTATGCGCAAGCATCTCCCAGTTCAAGTCTACGGTTCCATCTTTTAAATGACCGGTAGCAAAAATAGCGGCTTGTGAATGTTCTCGATGAGTAAGCGGAATGCCTGCATAAGCCGCACAACCCGCGGCAGCTGTAATGCCTGGCACGACTTGAAACGGGATGTTTTCATCAACGAGAGAATCAATTTCTTCGCCACCACGACCAAAGATAAAGGGATCACCACCTTTAAGCCTTAATACGCGCTTACCTTCCTTCGCTAATCGAACCAATAGCTGATTTATCGTTTCTTGTTGTAATGTGTGTTGCGAACGCTCTTTGCCAGCATATATATGCTCTGCATCTTTACGCACTAAGTCCATAATTTCTTGTGAAACTAAGCGGTCATACACCACCACATCTGCTTGCTGCATTAATCTCAATGCACGAAATGTTAATAAATCTGGATCACCTGGACCAGCCCCGACCAAGTAAACCTCACCCTTTGGAGGCGCACTGTCATCAGCCTGCTGTATCGTTTCTTCTAATAGCTTCTGTGCTGCAGTTGATTGGTTAGCAAACACTAACTCTGCAATTGGCCCTTGTAACACTTGCTCCCAAAACTTTCTTCTTTGATCAATGGTGGAAAACTTTTTCTTCACGCCATCACGATTATCTTCAATTAATTTAGCCAAGTGGCCATATGAAGCCGGCGTGCAATTTTCTAGCTTAGTACGCAACATTCTTGCAAGAACCGGGGATGCTCCCCCGGTAGAAACCGCTATTTGCACCGGGGAACGATCTATAATTGACGGTAAAATAAAGTCACAGTTTTTACTATCATCTGCTGAATTAACAAGAATATTTTTCTCGCGACAAAGTTGTGCAATTTCAGCGTTTACCTTTCTATCATCAGTTGCTGCTATGACAATCTGATAATTACTTAAATCATTTGTTAAGTCATCGACCGTAAACTTTTTTTCTTGCCAGTTTATTTTCTCACTTAATTTTCTTTTAATTTCTGAAGTGATACTAGGCGCAACAATTACAATACTCGCCTGTGCACGTGCAAGTATTGAAACTTTACGTTCAGCAATAACACCACCACCAACAATCAAACAGGGTTTGTTTTTTATATCTAAAAATAAAGGCAAATAATCCACAGTGATTTCTTTTAGCTAAGTAATTGAATATCTTGTTAAGGCAATAAAACGGTTTCTTTACCTAAGCACTCTAATATTTTCAATTATAGGAGTGATTATCGGTTCTATTTTTTTACGCATTACCGATCCAATTGCATCTGTCTTGCCAAAAATAGGGTCAACAAGTGTTTCATTAATCATTGATAAATAAAATATCGCTTTTAGCTGGGGCAATAAAGACTGATTTAGCACTGAAAGTCTTTGAATCTCTTGATGTTCTTGGTGGTATTGTTCAGCGTGATTTCGTAATGCCTCTATATCTCGCCAGTTAGGCACCTCACTTTCAAAGCCATCAAAGTACTCACCAATAGCATTTAGAATCGCTGCAACCGCTTCCTGGTCATTGGGCTTTTTAAGCACTAATTCTGTGGTTTGTAAAAACGCTTGTCCAGCTGAGCTTAATATTTGGCACAGTAATTTTGCAATTTTGTTACCTACATCAACTTCTGCTTGCACGTTTATGCAGATATCATTCCAAGCAGGATACGCATCTGCAGCAACAGGCAGGTCATTTGGCGTTTGTTGCAAAAATCCAATGTAGTAAACATTTTTTCGAGTGCCACGCTTCCAGACTTCTGCTCGCAATTCTTCAGATATTAAACCTGGTTGGAGCACTAAACGAACACTATCTATAATTGCTTTTTGATGTTCCTCAAATGGCAGAAATTCAATCAAGAACTTCGCTAGCTCTTCTCCCATAGAACCTTTCACAACACTTTCTTTTTCAAGCATACGTCGTGCATTTTCAGCAGTTGCGTTTGACCACCATGCTCGCCTCGCTAACTCATCTGTCAATCCGGGTGCATGCACTACTGCCGCTACCGCTTCTGGCTCACCTACCAATAATAATTTTTCTAAACTATCATCACGCGCCTGACCCATTCGCGTCCATCGTTTTAGGTATACGGGATAACCACCAGGTGACCCTAAATAATATGTAGATAAAAACTGTCTTACTAAACGAACATACTTTTCATCTTTGCAAGTTGGGTTAAGTTGTACGGTTGCATCACCTTTCTCAGATAACACATGCACACACATTCGTGACTCATCTATTCGCACTGCTTGCAATGGTTGTGCGACCAGTACATTTAGTCGCAGCTGGTCTTCGCTGGAAAGTTGCATTTAATTAAGCTGAACTCTTTGCCCCCATGGAGCATTATCCTTACCTTTAACAAGCCAGATTACAGGAAAAGTTGGCTCTAATTCAGGAAAGCTACCTTGGCAGTCAGTGAAGTACACTAAAAGATCAGGCTGCTGGTCTTGAAGCTCTAACCAATCAAAAACCGGACAGAAATCGGTTCCGCCACCACCCTTAAGTTCATTGGGTAATTTTATTTCATCCCATGGCTCAAATACGAAAGGCGCACCTTTTGCCAGTACAGCATCACATGGCAATAAAGTAATTTTCGCACGCATATTGGCTTTAATAGCATCTACTTCGGACATGAATTCATTCAGTTCTTTTTCATCAACCGATCCACTGATATCTATTCCCACAGCAATATTAATTTGCGCACTTCGCATACTTGGAAAAATTGCAGGATCACCACGACGAGAAGAAGGCCTAGAGTAACTATAATCATCTCTCGCACTCGCAGTCATATATCGTGCAAGCAACATACGCCAAGGTAGTTTTGGCTGCAGCATAAAATCTACCATACGTGCCATCGAGCCACCTAACTTACCTGCTTGCATAGCTTGCTGTGCAGCTCCAGCTAAACGCTGTTGCCACTGCACCGATAATTCTTCTTGCTCTTGCGGACTGAGAGCTGAAGGTTGGGGCGCTAAACCACCCGTTTCATTACTACCATCGTCATCATCAATGTCATCATCCGTATCTGCATCAGAAGATGGTTCTGTTTGCGGATCTTGATTAGCCTCACTGTCTTTGGGCTGCTGATCACTTCCATCTTGATTAGGGTCATTGTTTTCTTGATCATCAGGTGGCTCTTGGCTTTCTTTATCTAATTCTGAATCTTCATTATCTAAATCATCAATATAATGATAAATCTCTTCAGCGGTCATCCCTTCATAACCATCATCGACTAATGTTTCTGGCGGTGCTTTAAGGCCATCATTAATCAATAAAGGATTCACTGCATAATCACATGCTAAATCCCAGCGATGCTTAATTCGATGTTGACGGCGTGCAAAATGAGATAAAGCACAATGCAATGCTTGTTTCGCTAATACAAATTGTGTTTGCTGAATAGTTAATGCGTTGATGTAGTCTTGATTGTAATACAACTTTTTTGCATCAGTTGCTGCACCTTTACACCAATTAGGATCAGCTGCAACGAGTGGCAGGCGCAACACAAGTGCACCTAGAAATGGTTTATCTAAAATTAAACGTGTTCTTGCGGCAGCAAGTTTATTTTGTAGGTCTGAATCAGCCACATGAAATTATGCGTGATCGAAAATCATAATATCGGCGATTTTATCTGCCCAATTTGCAAATTCTGGTAGAGCAAAAATATCTTCACCAATCGCACGATGCATATCTGACACCATCATTACGCCCATTTCACGTTGCGGAAATTTATTTGCATAATTTAAAATATTGCCTTGCACTTTAGCAGGGTCTGCTGTCTTTTTAGCGCGTATGGCATGCCCTACTAGT
>JBGCDX010000064.1:0-11582 GCA_045105815.1 Gammaproteobacteria bacterium | reverse complement strand
TGAAAAACCCTATCACCGCATTAAAAGTATTCGAGATTCCTTCTAATAATGCATTCTCTTTATATTCAACTGGTTTTATGGTTTGCTTATAATCACCCGCATTACTCTCACTCGAGCTAGCACCTTCTATATTATTGACAGCCAGTGGTTCTTCTATAGTGAATTTTGATTGCTCTCGAGCTAATGCGGCATCGGTAATCGCTTGAGCGAATTTGTCTTTAGGCGCTTTCCTTTTGGGCCCAGGGCCAAGCTCGGAGCCTACATCATTCTCTATATCATCTTGAGCGGCAGCATTATCTGACTGTTGATAGGCCGTAGATACTTCATCTTGAGCATTATTATTTGAAGTAGCTTGCAGTGCATTTACTTTACGTATTAACTCTTTGACTTGCTCTACCGTATACTTTTCTCTGGTTTTAAGTCGCAACAACTCACCGAGCAAATATCCTATACCTGCACCTGAAACTGCACCCAGTCCATTTTGGCCGACCGCCACACCGACGACAGCTCCAATGATGATATATACGAAATTCATATTTCCCGCCCTTTTAATTCTGCTGTTATTGCCAATTTAATTCTGCTGTTATTGCCAATTACTTTTCAGCTTCTATCCAGTGTAAATGTGAGACACTTTTAAACTAGCCTAAGTTTAAACTAGGCTAAATTGAAACCTCACCTAATAACATAAGATCTATAATACTCAGAATCTTGTATAAGCCTTCACTTAGCTGCCATGTATAGACTTATGATACGAAACGTCTCATAAATTGAGACTTTTAAGATACCAAGAAAATATATAACGCACCTCTATGGCTTAAACTCTTTTATATTCTGAAAATAATGAGAATTCCCACTCCCTCATCGCTAACATAAAGCTATATCCACGTCGCTCTTCCTCAGGCAAAGATGCATTATCTTTAATAATGTCGTGAAATTCGCCCACTAGAAGCATTAATTTTTTTTCAAACACTTTTGCAGAAGCAACAGAGATCTTTCCAGAATAAAACTTAAGAAAATCACCCGATTGATCGAATCTGGCTTGCAGAAACTCGCCACGTACTTTTTGGTCAAAAAACTTTCGAATCGGTCCATCTATACGCCAATTCAATGTGCGTGACACTAATATCTTTACACGATTATTTGGCAAAAGATCAATTAACTTTAAACGATCTAGTAACGCTAATAGAGTATTTGCTTCAGGCTCTTCAATAGCATACTCATTTAAGATCTCTACTACAGACCAATTATTTAATAAAAAATATAACATCAGTAATAGCTTTGGGTTATTAACAAGATTTTGCTCTTGTTCTTCAGTGAGCGTAGAAAGAAGAGTCGCCTCTTGCTCAACCATTGATGCTAAATCAGTAAGTTGAATACCAAGAAACGCACATATTTCATCCATTCTATTTAATGACACGCTCTCTTCAGAAAATATTCTTTTTATAGTTGCCTCACTTACATCCAATGCACTTGCAAGATCTGCATAAGTTTTACCTTGCGCCTTTAAATATCGTTTCACACATTCTAAGAAACGTTTTGTTTGTCCATTCTGGTTAGTCATGCTTTCTAAGTATCAATATATAAACTTTAAGTATCATCTTTCTACACTTTATCTATTCTAATTGCAGCCTCTATTCTTATCACTACACTAGTTTACTCGGCATATTTTATAGGAATTAGGTATGTGTAGAAAAAATTCTTTGATGGTATTTTCTGTATTATTGATAACCGTACTATTATCGGGCTGTACGACTTTGATGCAACAAATCACCGACCAAGGGGTGCGTAGAGGGGTATCATCCAGCTTGGTGGATTACCTTTACCCAAGAGGCGAAACACCTCCAGAATTTGATCAAACCATACCTACATTACAGCTTCCTTTGAGAGTAGGCATAGCCTTTGTTCCCAGCCATGCCGACAACTCCATAGCTTTAACCGCAAGCCATAAATCAAAATTATTGAATAAGATTAAAGGATCATTTAATGAAAAACCTTTTGTTAATGAAATCGTAGTTATTCCTGACACCTATTTACGATCAAGCCGAGGATTTGACAATGTTGATCAAGTAGCACGTTTATATTCTTTAGACGTAATGGCTTTAGTTTCCTATGATCAAGTTGTATATACAGATGACACTCGAGCATCACTCTTGTATTGGACGATCGTTGGCGCATATTTTATCAATGGAAGCAAAAACGATATTAATACTTTTGTAGATGTTGCCGTATTTGATATTAAGAGTCATAAGCTATTACTACGCGCACCAGGTACGGATGAGGTAATCGCTAAATCAGCATTAATCAATAATTCAGACAAACTGCGTATTGCTAGGCAAGACAGTTTCACTACTGCAATAGATAACTTGTCAGATAATTTAGAAGTTGAGCTAAACAGCTTTAAAAAACGAATTAAGCAAGATAAATCAGTTGAATTTGCATATCGGCCAGGTTTTTCTGGCGGAGGCGGTTCTATAGAATGGGTAACTCTAATGATAATGACAGGCTTGTTAATAACTAAGCATGGTTTGCATTACATACGCAGAAGAAGATTCCTAGTATTCAGAAGATTTTGGAAATACTCACCTGATCCACGCTTTTAGAAAATAAAATATCAACAGTTATTTATTGCCCAGGTTACATCTAATGCTTGACGGTTTTGCCAAACATCATGAACACGAAATATTTTTACACCTGCTGAAACGCCAATTGCAGATGTTGCACAGGTTGCAGGCATCCTTTCACGAGGATCCTCACGATTTGATATCTCACCCATGAATCGTTTACGGCTTGTTCCTAGTAATACTGGGTAACCAAGATCTACTATTTTTTTTAGATCTCGCAACAATTCAAGATTATGTTGCGTGCGTTTACCAAAACCTATGCCAGGATCGACAATTAAGTTTGACTTATTAACCCCTAAACTCTCTGCATGTTTAGCACGTTCAACCAAATACTCTGACACTTCATTCGTTACATTTTGATAATTAGGATTATCCTGCATGTTTCCAGGCTCACCCTTCATATGCATCAAACAAATTGGCACATTAGCGGTTGCAGCTAATTTAAGTAGTGATTCATCATCATGGCCTGCACTCACATCATTTAACATCGTTGCACCAGCATTCAAAGCTGCTTCAGCGACTTCCGACAAGGTGGTATCAATACTAATATGAATATCCTTATTCGCACTTAAAGAGAGTTCTTTACGCAGACCTGCGATTACATCCAATACTCTTCTCTTCTGCTCAGTGGCATCGACACGTTGCGCTCCGGGACGAGTAGATTCACCACCTATATCAATGATATCAGCTCCTTGCTCTACCATTTCTAAACCACGCGTAATTGCGTCATTGGATGATGGATACATGCCACCATCAGAGAAGCTATCAGGAGTCACATTAAGCACCCCCATCAATAAAGGTTTTGTGTAATTAAGTTGCATATTAATAATCACTATTATTTTAGTATGATATCACTTTTATATTGTTACCTAATTCTATACTCATGAGATCGTGGCCCATATAGACATCACCTGCATAGCTGTCATTGATATGTTGTAGCACATCATCTTCAGATGTACCGACCAAAATTACATGTGTCATCACAGTTGCACGGGGTTTTGTACTTTCTAGCACTTTTGTTAATTGCTCGGGGCTAGTATGGTAGCGCTGAATTTTCTGCAAACGTGGGTTTTTTTCGAGAATCTTATTCTTGACCGACATAATTTCATGCACTAGCAAATCAATTCCCACAGAGTGGTCAACAAGACTCTGTGAATACGTTGTATCACCAGAAATTACTACTGAACGCTCGCCAAAATCAATTCGATAGCCATAAGCAGGATCCACTGGTTGATGATTAACTAAAAACGCAGTTACTTTAATACCATTTTCTGAGTAGATAACACCAGGCTCTATTTCATTTGCAGTCATGACTCCAGCATTTAAATCTAACCCTGAGTACTGATTGCGCAACTGAACATCAAATGAATAGGCTTGTTTTATATTTTCTACATATGATTTCGAACCTTTAGGGCCATATATATTTAATGGTGAAGACCGCTGGTATATCCAACCAGTCAACCAAACATCATCCAATGCTGAAATATGGTCGGAATGAAGGTGGGTTAGGAAGACATGATGTATATCGGATATCGGAACTTCTAATTGCTTTAAACGCTGAACTACACCACGACCTGAATCGAAAAGTAAGTATTTACCACCCACTTCAATTAAAACTGATGGGCCATTTCGGTCCACACTTGGACGAGGACTGCCTGTGCCCAGTAGCGTTACCTTCATAAAATCTGCATTGCATGCTGCTGCATACAATATTACAACTAAAACAAAAAAAGACTTTTCAAGCAGTTTCATACAGTCACCAAATAAGATCTATATATTGCTTTTAACAGAATTTATTATTTCTCAACTCTTAGCACAGCCAAGAAGGCCTCTTGAGGTATCTCTACTCTGCCAATCTGCTTCATGCGTTTTTTACCAGCTTTTTGTTTCTCTAGCAGCTTCTTCTTTCTTGTAATATCCCCACCATAACATTTTGCAGTAACATTTTTTCGCAGTGCCTTAGTCGTAGTTCTTGCAACCACTTTTGAACCTATTGCTGCTTGAATCGCAACATCATACATCTGCCTAGGAATTATCTCTTTCATCTTAACTGCAAGATCTCTCCCAAAACTTGTAGCTTGGTCTTTATGCACAATAAGTGAAAGCGCATCTACACGCTCTCCATTAATTAACGTATCTAACTTAACTAATGGTGCAGCTTGAAACTTGGAATGATGATAATCAAAAGAAGCGTAACCACGGCTTACTGATTTAAGTCGATCAAAAAAGTCTAAAACCACTTCGCTTAGCGGCAACTCAAAATTAATTGAAACTTGATTTCCATGATAATTTAGGTTTTTTTGCACACCACGTTTCTCAATACATAAAGTTATTACATTACCTACATAATCATGTGGCACCAAAATAGATGCATGGATAATAGGTTCATGTATCTCACTTATTTTTCCACTGTCTGGCAAGTCTGATGGATTATGTATTTTTTTCACTTCACCACTTGTAGTGTGAACTTCATAAATTACAGTTGGTGCAGTGGTGATCAAATCTAAAGAGTATTCTCGCTCAAGTCGTTCTTGAACAATTTCTAAGTGCAACATCCCCAAAAAACCACAACGAAATCCAAAGCCTAATGCATCCGAGGACTCTGGCTCAAAGCTAAATGCAGAATCATTCAAGCTAAGCTTATCTAAGGCATCACGAAATGATTCATAATCATCAGAGTTAACAGGGAATACACCAGCAAACACATTTGGTTGAACCTCTTTAAAACCACCTAGTGCCTGTTCTGCAGGATTAGAAGTATCTGTAAAAGTGTCACCTACTTTGGCAGCGGTGATATCTTTAATCCCACAGATAATATAACCCACCTGCCCTGTACTTAAAATTTCACTCTCTTTTCTTTTTGGTGTGAACACACCCACCTTCTCCACCTGATGGCTGCGTCCTGTAGACATCGCTGTAATCTTTTGCTTTGGCTTGATCTGCCCTTGCATTACTCTTATTAAAGAAATAACACCTACATAGCTATCAAACCAAGAATCAATAATTAAGGCTTTTAAAGGCGCATCTACCTCGCCTTTTGGTGCTGGGAAACGTTGCACAATCGCTTCCAAGGCTTCTTCAACCCCGACTCCTGTTTTTGCACTAACAAGCAAAGGGTCGGTCGCATCAATCCCAATTACATCTTCTATTTCTTCCGATACACGATCTGGATCTGCTGAATCCAAATCCATTTTATTTAATATTGGAAGAATCTCTAGACCAAGATCGATTGCAGTATAGCAGTTAGCAACACTTTGAGCCTCTACACCTTGAGAAGCATCGACGACTAACAATGCACCTTCGCATGCTGCGAGTGATCGCGACACTTCATATGAAAAATCCACATGCCCTGGAGTGTCAATAATGTTTAGTTGATAGGTATGGCCATCTTTAGCTTTGTAGTCGAGCGTTACGCTCTGAGCTTTAATGGTAATGCCACGCTCACGCTCAAGATCCATTGAATCGAGTACTTGCGCACTCATCTCTCGCTCTGACAAGCCACCACAATGTTGGATAAACCGGTCTGCTAGAGTAGATTTACCATGATCAATATGAGCAATGATAGAAAAGTTGCGAATTCGCTCCATAGAATAATGTAGGAGTGTTCCTTAAGATCTGTTTGAATTTGGTTCGATTAAATAGCAGATCTAATTATCGCTTATTTTTAGTAACTTTTACTAACCTTTCCTATCATTCTTACCAATATTTATCGAATCTTATCTCTTTAGGGTCACTACTCTTTTGCTTTCTCATTCTTTCTCAGGAATTCTCATTGCCAGAAACTCTGGACCATGAGAACGCTGAACAAGGATGGATATAAACTTACCCTCAGGCAGACTTTCCATTAATGCTGTAAATGCCTTAACCGTTTCCACAGGCTCACCATTAATCATTTGAATTACATCCCCTTTACGTATACCCGCACTTTTTGCAACTCCATTTTGAGCATCTAAGACAAGTAAGCCACTATTCTCGAGCTCTAAACTATTCATTTCTTCATCAGTTAGTGGACGCAATACCAAGCCAAAGACGGAATCTTCAACCTCCTCTTCAGGAGTAACTTTATTTACCAAGGATTGATCTTTATCAGGCAATTGACCTATTTCTAACTTAACTGTTTTAGTCTTACCGTTACGCATTATTTTCAACTTAACAGTATCTCCTACTCGTGTACGCCCTACGAGAGGCGGTAAAGATGCAGAATTTTTAACTTCTTCATTATTGTAGCTAAGGATAATATCTCCAATTTGAAGATCTGTATCTTGCGCAGGACTTTCTGGTAATATTTTTGCAACAAGTGCACCCGTTGGTTTTTCCATTCCAAAAGATTCTGCCAACTCACGAGTGACTTCTTGTATATAGACACCTAACCACCCACGAGAAACATATCCGCTCGTCTTTAATTGATCAACCACATCCATGGCATCTTCAATTGGAATTGCAAATGACAATCCCATAAAACCACCTGAACGAGTATAAATTTGAGAATTAATCCCAACCACTTTGCCATCAAGATCAAACAAAGGACCACCAGAATTACCTGGGTTGATCGCCACATCAGTTTGAATAAATGGCACGTAGTTTTCACTAGGAAGGCTTCTGCCTTTTGCACTTACTATTCCTGCTGTTACAGACGCATCAAAACCAAATGGAGACCCAATCGCTAACACCCATTGCCCCACTTTAACTGCATCGGAATCCCCGAGCTTTACGCTAGGAAAGTCATCGCCCTCTAACTTCAATAGTGCAATGTCACTACGGGGATCACTACCCACCATTTCAGCCACTAATTGCCTACGGTCACTCAACTTAACAATAATTTCATCTGCACCTTTCACTACGTGATGATTAGTGATCACATATCCATCCTTAGAAATGATAAATCCAGAACCCAATGAACGTGAATTAAAAAACTCTTCCCCACCGTTACCACCGTGCTCACCAAAAAATTTTTCAAAAAATTCACCAAATGGACTTCCTTCAGGCATTTCGGGCAAATCCATACCTGGTGGCAATCCCCTTTTAACTTCTGTTTGCTTACTGGTGCTGATATTCACTACCGCATCGGCATGCTCTTCAACAAGTTCAGTGAAATCTGGTAAGTTATAGCGAGCTGCTACTTCGAATGAAGCAACACTAATTAATATTGAAATACTAATTAATAAACCAGCAAAAATATTCCTATTCTTCATTAAAATCTCTCCGTTCTGGTTTTGGTGATTTACGTAAATTCTTATTTTAATTATTTATGTTAAAAAAATTGTTCGTTAACATGCTGTATAACTATCTAGACATTCTGAAAACTGAAAAAGTTTAATCTAAATACTATAATTTTATGTTTAATTTAGGGGGATGTAAGTTACTGACGAGCCAATCATCTTAACTGTTCCATGAGGAACTTCGCCTACAACAGTAATTTGATGCTGATTAAGGTCTCTAGCATAAGCATTTATTACACCTTTCTTATGTGCACCTTTATACATTAGACTAGGATCATCTACTTTGCTAATAAATACTGACACGGAGGCTAAACCATCCGTGAGCACAATATGCTGCACAGGATTATTACTCGCACTCATCAATCGTCTAGTAACACTTTTTAGCGAAAACCCAGGCGGAAGCGTTTCTATCTTCCATGCTTGATCGGGTAGCAATTCGCCATTTAACTCTACCCCTGCAGTTTTCCAAGTATAGTCATTCAAATGCACACTTGGTTGAAACAATCTTTCAGGCACTGAATCGCGCATACGGAAACTTGTAAACATCATGTTCTCAATGACTTTTCCATTTGTATCGAACGTTTTTGACTCTAACACCATGCCATTGATTAACTCGACACAAAGCTCATGCCCATACCTGAGGTTATCCAATGGTTCAAAATGGACAACCATACATTCATGTCCAGCAACTCGGGCTTGATCTACTTCTGTTAATTTATAATGAAAAGCTAGCTCGTTTAAGTCAGTTGGCAAAGTTGATGGCAAACTATGTGTTGCACTAGCAGTTTCAACCACCACAAGCTTCTTGCGTGGCCAAATACAGGTTAGAACATCTTGGTCTCGAATCACTTCACGCGCATCACCCGTTAGTGAAACCAATTTCTCACGTACTCCTACAGCTTCGGAATAGCCATGCACAATACTCATTGTCTCAACGGCTCCGTTTTGCATGAAGACAAAGGTGCCTTCATAGCTACCTCTCTCCAACGTTTGATTCATTTTGCCAAGCAACTTCTCCATGTCACTCTCAGCAGCGCTAGCTGTGACAGCGATAAAGCTATAGATAACAAAAACAAATATAGGCAGTCGAAGTAAGAACATCGGTAAATTTATTATTCTGTCTCTACTTGATAATCTTCCCCGTATCCAACAATCCTTACATGAGGAACCGATACACGTGGAGAAGCATATTCAGCATGATTCATGATATAGCTATTAAAGCTTGCTGCAGCTTTTGGATTAGAAGTAAAATTCTGCAAGTCTTGGTTACTTACACGCTGGATGTCACTTTCCTCAACTACACGATCTGCAACCATGGCCGCAGGGGCAACTTGATTATTATTTTGCACATAATTTTGGAACGATACAAACGAAACCACCGCGACTGACGCAGCGATAGCTAAACCTACTGCTGTTTTAAATCGACCGTTATCTTTAACGTTCTCTAATTGAATATCCTGTACTGGATCACTATCATTATCAAACTCTGAAGCAGACATCTCTTCGTTTGCTAACGCACTCATTACGTTATCAGCAAAATTTGGATTAACTTGCTCGGGCAATTCGTTGCGAACCGCATGACCAATTAAGCTATAACGTTGTAGCTTTGAACGAAGTTCTTCATCTGACTTCATTCCTTTTATAAGTCGTTGCATTTCAAATTCAGACACATCTTCGTCTAGAATTCTTGATAGTAGCTCTTGATCTGTTTCCTTCATAATAAAATCATTCCATGTCATGTTTAGTCTAAGTTGGACCTAAGTCGTCACTCAGTTTTTTAGCTTAATAATGGCTTAAGATGTTTATCTATTGATTCTCGTGCACGAAATATCCTTGATCTAACCGTTCCAATTGGGCATTCCATTACTACCGCGATCTCATCATAAGTCATACCTTCCAACTCACGCAGCGTAATTGCAGTTTTCAAATCTTCGGGCAATTCTTTAATCGCACGATAAACTGTTTCTTCAATCTCGCTGGTCAGCATATTACCTTCTGGCGTAGCATACTCCTTCAACGCCGTTGCTGATTCAATGTGCTCAGCATCTTCTATATCAACTGCATACTTTGGTGTTTTACGACTTTGCGATACTAAATAATTCTTTGCAGAATTTATCGCAATTCTATACAACCAAGTATAAAAAGCACTGTCGCCACGGAAGTTCTTAAGGCCTCGATAGGCCTTTATAAAAGCTTCCTGCGCAACATCTTGGGCATCGTCATTATCTTTGACGAAGCGCATTACCAAGTTAACCACCTTAAGATGGTACTTGGTCACGAGCGCATCGAACGCTACCTTATCCCCTTTCTGAGCCCTCTTTACGAGCTCCTTATCGTTATTATTCTCGCCCATTAGGGCTAAACTCCTGTAAGTGCCGCCTTATATATATCAGCTAGCAACTGTATGACAATGGTCTTGGTGAAGAGTTCTACAATCCTTACTCTAAAAGGGATTCTACCGCTAAGTGGTACAGATTTGTTAACCAGATCACCCTTCTATGCCACAATGGGCGCTATTGGATCAAAATTCGACCCAATTAACTAGGAATTATTACTCTATATGCATGATTTTGACGTCTTAATTATCGGTAGCGGTGCAGCAGGTTTAAGCCTTGCTTTACGGTTGCAGAATGATTTTCGTATTGCAGTGATCTCAAAAGGCCCTTTGGATGACGGCAGTACTGCTTGGGCACAAGGTGGCATCTCTGCCGTCATAGACAATGCAGACTCTATCGAGCAACACGTGGAAGATACCATGGACGCCGGAGCGGGACTTTGTGATGAAGCAGCTGTTTTACATACGGTTTCTCACGGCAAAGAAATGATCACCTGGTTGCAAGACCTTGGCGTTGAGTTTACTTATGAAACAGGCCGAGATGGTAAAAAATATTTACACCTAACACGTGAAGGTGGCCACACACATCGGCGTGTAGTGCACTCTGCTGATGCCACGGGCTGGGCTATTGAAAATGCGCTCATAAAAAACACCCATGAAAAAGACAATATAGAACTATTCGATCACCATATTGCTATTGACTTAATTACTACCCATAAACATTTACAAAGAAGAGCTAATGACAAAAGCAATCAATGTGTAGGCGCTTATGTGCTTGATACAAATGACAATCAAGTTAAAACCTTTAAAGCTAAACATGTAATTTTAGCAACGGGTGGTGCCAGCAAAGTATATTTATACACTAGCAACCCGGATGGAGCCTCAGGTGACGGTATTGCGATGGCATGGCGTGCAGGTTGCCGCGTGGCGAATATGGAATTCATGCAATTCCATCCAACTTGTTTATACCACCCCACTGCAAAATCTTACCTGATCACAGAAGCAGTGCGTGGCGAAGGTGGAAAGTTATTGCTACCCAATGGTTCAGAGTTTGCACATGAATTTGACCCACGTGGTGTTCTCGCTCCACGCGATATTGTAGCGCGAGCTATAGATTATAAAATGAAACAAGTTGGTGTCGACTGTGTATATCTCGACATCAGCCATAAACCTAAATAATTCATTCAAGACCACTTCCCTCATGTTTATGCACGCTGCTTAAAACTTGGCCATGACATGTCGAAAGACCCCGTCCCAGTTGTACCGGCTGCACATTACACCTGCGGTGGTGTAATGACAGACTTACAGGGACAAACAGATGTCGATAATTTATATGCCATAGGAGAAACCACTCACACTGGTCTACATGGTGCAAACAGAATGGCCAGCAATTCACTACTCGAATGT
>JBGCDX010000063.1:0-2857 GCA_045105815.1 Gammaproteobacteria bacterium | reverse complement strand
ACGACTGATGGATTAGGTTCATTAGATTCAACCTCAAAGAGTTGCAACCAAGATGTTGGTGTAAGACAAAATTCCCAAACACCAGGCGCTGGATTTATCTCCTCTACACTTCCTAGTAGTTGACGATACCACGTTGTTGCGCTGACTATGTCGGTTACAGGCAACCCGATAGTGACAGTTTTAATTTCACTCATAACTATAGGCCCTCTCTATGGGTTACTTTCGATACGTCTGCTTAGAATCATAAGCAGTCATTTTAAGTGAGTTATCTACAGTTACCAGCCAGACTACCTCCTCTAACGATTTAATTTGTCGCCTGCTTTAACATTCTCAGTTAATAGCGTTTCTATAATATCTCGCAAAGACTTATTTCCTGTGTCATAACCACGTTGTCGTGTAGTTGAAAAAATTTTATCCAACTGTTTTTTAGTGTCATCTGGAAAATTTTGAGAAATATACTGTGTGCTTTCGACTTCAATAACAAGCGCTTCTCGCAATGCATGATTCCGCTCTGAAACTAGCTGATGATGCATGAGTGCTCTGCTAAGTAAGATATAGGGAAGATTTACATCTTTAACCGGACCTACATTTAGGTTCCTATCCGTTAAGGTTTTACCTAACACTTTCATCTTGCCTATTTTATCTGAACCGAATAACGCCGAAACACCACCTATTAACGCACCAATGCCTGAACCCAATAATAGTGACGCACCACCGAGCATGACATCTATCCCTAACCCGGCCACGGCACCCGATGCAGCACCACTGGTGATGATTTGAGATTTAGATAACCCAAACAGCTCAGATGTCTCTGACGAAAATAAATCTAACGCTAAAAACTCCATCATATCTTCTTTACGCTCGATATTTTGATGGCGATATATATACTCCACCTCTTTGCGAGCTTTTTGTTCACGTTTACGCAAGGTTTCTTTTAATTTTTCTGTTAATTTTTCTATTATTGGATCAGGATCCTCATCTTCAGCAATAGTTTTACTTTGCTTTGCAGTTAATGCACTTACAAGTAAACTCGCTATCGCTTTGGCAGATCGTTTATACCTTTGTGTTTGATCATCTTCCAATAGTTTTACTGCATTAAGTAACGAGGGTTTCCACGCTTCATTTAGTTCGGCGAAGCTTTTTAGCAAACCAATACGCTTGCTAGCATCTGCACGCATAGCATCAAACACACGAACTATCGCGAAGTACTGATCTAGAGCCGTTCTCCACTCTTCTATATAGTCGCCCTCACTAATCAGGTTGATCAATGCCATTCTTGGACGCCCCGTCCAACGCAATATTTCCATTTCGGCTTCATATTCCACACCGTAGGGTTTTGAGCCATCCACTACATATAAAATACCTGCACCATCCAACAATGGCTGTAACAATTCACATTCGTCATGAAAGTTTTTATCTTGCCGATGTTGTTGAACAAAATTAGCAACCGTTTGCGGTCTATCGTCTGCGCTCTTACTATTTTCTTCTAACCACGTCATTACTTTTCTTGGTCGTTGAAACCCAGGTGTATCAACTAACTCATACAAGACATTTTCTTTAATGCGCATGGCATACACTTCACTATCAACCGTCGTGCCGGGAATATTGGAGATTTGAATTCCGCTAGATTCCACTAAAGTAGAAACAATGCTGCTCTTACCTTTATTGGGGTGACCGACTACTGCAAACTTGGGTGTCATAGTACGTACACCTTGGGGTCTTGTAGTTTTTCTACACTATGACGCCATATTTCTACATCTACTTGATCAGGTTTGCGTTTATTAGCCGCAATAGGCTGAATCGAGATAATGGTTTGTGATCCAAACCGTTCTCTTAAACTAATGATGAGATCATGAAACTCTAATAATGGCGGCTCCCATGCTTTCGTAATGATATGTATTTTCTCAATAGGATTTTTATCGAATTTCTTAAACAAACCACTATCAAGCTGCAATGCAGCTTCACTTGTTAGTTCGATAATATTTTCATGTTGTACATCTGTTTTGAATAAATTTATATGGTTCCATAGGATTACGATATCAACTGACCGAAAATCAAAACTAGCTAGATCTTTACCAAGATCATTACTAAAATCGTTATTAGAGTCATTTAATGAATTGCTATCTGCTGTCACCACAGGAGCAACATCATCTAGATTTGGTGGTGCATTAAAACGTTCTAATAAGGCGATGACTTCAGAATGTTGCATTAACATGTTCTTAGTGGCTGTTTTACACTTCATCCTTGCCAACCAAGCCGCTAAAACCCTAAACCCAATGCCATATACCAACAAACACATGGCGATAAATTTCCACCAACCGGTTAATGCTTCTGCTGATAAGGCTCTAACACCATCTTCTAACCTATAAAAGCGTGATTGTTCGATGAGTTGATTAGATGGCACCGCTTCTGGCAACCATGCAGACCAGGGAGTAGCCAGTCCTTGTACCCATGGCGTTAAGCTAGAAGACTGGAAATCTAAAGTGGTGCTCCAACCAAAAGCAAGATCACTGAAGCTGACTTTTGCTAACAAGGTGAGCAGTGCTGCTACGGCAAGTGCGATACCAAACTGCTGCGAGCTCAACAGTAACTTCCAGCGTAACAACGCATCTCTCGTATTGTCGCTGCGACCGGTAGAGAAAAACTCTTGCAGAACAGGATTTTTTCTCTTAATAAATGTAAATACCTGATTACCTACATTCAAACTACTCATTAGGCTGCTGCTGCTGAATACAGGAATAAATAATGAGAACAAAAACAACAGCAGAGGTATCAGCACCAATATAATCAGCAGCACCAAGACATTAATTGGCTGCGTACCATCATAATGCAGTAACGATGCCGCCAGTGCGATTCC
>JBGCDX010000062.1:0-3056 GCA_045105815.1 Gammaproteobacteria bacterium | reverse complement strand
CTTGGTTATGGCTCAGATTTAGATATTGTATTTTTGCATAACAGCGTGGGTGATAGCTGTGAGACAAGAGGGAATGAGAGTAATGCACCTAAAAAAATTCATAATGATATTTTTTTCACACGCTTAGTTCAGAAAGTCATTCATATACTTTCTACAGTAACTGCTGGCGGCAAGGTGTTTGATACCGATTTGCGATTACGGCCTCATGGTGAATCTGGGCCAATCATTTCTTCGATTAATGCTTATGAGCATTATTTAATTAATGATGCTTGGCTATGGGAGCATCAAGCGCTTGTACGTGCTCGTGCGGTTACAAAGAGCGTGATGCTTGATGATGAATTTACAAGAATTCGGCTTAAGGTGTTATGCCAATTTCGAGATCTCGAAGTGGTTCGGTCATCGATACGTGATATGCGTAATAAAATGTTAGATTCAAATCAGACTAAATCTGAAATGGACTTTAATATCAAGAAAGACATTGGTGGTCTAATTGATATCGAATTTATTGTCCAATTTCTTGTGCTTAGTAATGCCAATGATCACCCGAAAATTTGTGAGAATACCGATAATATTAGGATTCTCGATGCCTGTGCGGAAGTAGGTATTTTGGAGCTCAGTGTTGTTAATGAATTGAAGGAAATTTACCTTACATATCGTAAACATTTGCATCAGCTGAGTTTGAGGTTGTTGCCTGAAATAGTGGATAAGAGCGTATTCCTCAAAGAGCGCAGTGTTGTGCAAAAATATTGGACAAGACTGTTACACTCAGATTCTACTTAATTTACAATGCAGTCCTGTGTATTTGTAATTAAAATTTTTTCGTAGCAATTTAGGGAGTGATGCTCAGATGTCAATGTCTGATAGAGATGGATGGATTTGGTATGATGGCGAATTTGTGCCATGGCGTGATGCGACAACGCACGTGCTTACTCATACACTGCATTATGGGGCGGGTGTGTTTGAAGGTGTGCGAGCCTATAAAGCAGAGCAAGGTACCGCAATATTTAGATTGCAAGATCATACTGAAAGGCTTTTTAATTCAGCGAAAATAATAGGTATGCCTATGCCGTTTTCTCTAGAAGAAATTAATCAAGCCCAAATCGATGTTATTAACAAGAATGAACTGACTTATGGCTACATGCGACCAATGTGCTTTTATGGTTCAGAGGGTATGGGCTTGCGGGCAGACAACTTAAAAACACACTGTATTGTTGCGGCGTGGGAGTGGGGCTCGTACCTGGGTGAAGATAATATGAAAAATGGTATTAGAGTAAAAACTTCGTCATATTCTCGCCATCATGTAAACGTATCCATGTGTAAGGCCAAGCTAAATGGTAATTATGTAAATTCAATGTTGGCGTTAAATGAAGCTTTGCATGATGGCTATGACGAGGCATTGTTGCTAGATGTGGATGGGTTTGTTGCTGAAGGTAGTGGTGAAAATGTATTTATTATCAAGAAGGGTAAAATTTTCACACCAGAGTTAACGTCTGCATTGGATGGAATTACGCGTAAAACCATTATCACGCTAGCCGCTGTGCTTGATTTAGAGGTAGTAGAGAAACGCATAACGCGTGATGAAATGTATACAGCAGATGAAGCATTTTTTACAGGAACTGCTGCAGAAGTCACGCCAATTAGAGAGTTAGATAATCGTACTATTGGGGAAGGTGTTCGCGGTGAAATCACTACGAAACTTCAAGCTATGTATTTTGATTCGGTATATGGGCGCCATACCTATGATGACTCATGGCTTTCTTATACTACATTAATTGCTTAATTCTTTTATTTAAATAAATTATTTTTTTGTATTTAAAAGGTTTAGATTAGTGTGGCTTGATTGGAAGTTTCTTCTTAATTGAGTTCTCCGCTTGATTTATTTGGTTTTTCATAAATAGGAAACATTAATAAATCAATTTTAATATTTCTATTGACCCACTTTTTTAAGTAATACATATAATTTGATTCGTAAAGAAAAGTTGGGCAAATAATAATTATGCCCAAGTCTAATTCAGTGAAAATATCAGTAATAATTAGTACTTATAATCGACCTAATGCATTGTTATGCGTATTGAGATCACTGAACGATCAATCAAGTTTGATATTTGATGTAGTCATTGCTGATGATGGATCAACTCGTGAAACAGAGGTGATGCTTGCTAAATTTAGAAATGAGTCTAAATTTGAGATGCGGCATGTTTGGCAGAAAGATGATGGATTTCGTGCAGCAACAATACGTAATAAAGCAGTTGCAAAATCGAAATGTGATTATTTGATCTTCCTTGATGGTGATTGTGCAGTTTTCCCAGATTTTATAAGTAGACATGTGCAGTTAGCTGAAAAAGATTATTTTGTTAGAGGTAGTCGTGTCATGGTGTCGGAAGCTTATACACAAGAATTTATTGATACTGTGCAAGCTCCTTCCAGTCTGAAAGTGCTTGATTTATGGGGTCTTTGGAGATCAAAAAAAATTAAGAGAATTTTCCCGTTAGTTCGATTATCGATTGGATGGTTAAGAAAACTAAAAAAGAAAAAATGGTATGGAGTTAAGACTTGTAATCTTGGTATGTGGCGTAAAGATTTTATGGTAGTTAATGGGTTTGAGGAGCAATACATAGGTTGGGGTCATGAGGATGCTGATTTGGCCGTCCGGCTAATCAATAATCATGTTTATAGGAAAGAAGGTGTAAATGCTGTATCAGTATTGCATTTGTGGCATTCTGAAAATGATCGGAGTCATCTTAAAGATAATGAGCAAAGACTTAAAGATCGTATACAATCGAACATCACACGCATACCGAATGGTGTGTCCCAGTATTAACTATTAGTGCCACACTATGCTTATTTCTTTGCCTGAATTTTCAAATATCAATATTTTGGTTGCCGGTGATCTAATGTTAGATCGATATTGGAGCGGGAGCACACAAAGAATTTCTCCAGAAGCGCCGGTGCCAGTAGTGTTGATTAATGGCTTTGAGGAGAGGCCAGGAGGAGCGGGCAACGTGGCCCGAAGTATTACTGCATTAGGTGGGCAGTGCGCACTAGTTGCATTGTTG
>JBGCDX010000061.1:0-21294 GCA_045105815.1 Gammaproteobacteria bacterium | reverse complement strand
GTACGTTAAAGTGTCACCTTCGGTGATCGTACCGGAAGCATCTTCATCCGCATTCGCAGTCACCGCTTTGGCAATCGCTAAACTGGGTATAGATAGTGTATTGCTATCCGTTGCTGTGTTTACACCACCCGTTGAAGTTGGGTCAGTAGTACCGGCTGGTACAGTTACCGTTGCTGTATTTACAAGTGGATCAGGAAACGCTGCATAGGCAGAAAATGAAAATGCAAAAAGAAAAATAAAGAAAAGACATGAATAGATTTTGGTGCATATTTGCACTTGCCTATTAACATAGTAATTTCTTCTGAGTTTTAACACTCGTTATTCCTTTAACGTACTTGTTAACCCATACTTACCCGTCAACAATTTGAGATAATCCAAATTGCTACTCAAAATTTTATTGAGCAAAAAACAGACAATTGAGGCATTAGTCATTGCACTTACATGCAATACAAAAAACGTAAATAATTGACTTTAAGAGGAAATTTTGAACTTCCTTGATGTTGTCAAGAATGCGTCGTATGCGTCAATTATTAGACGCTTTGTGATTTAAAACTAGGGAATTGAGGGGAAAACCCGATTTAATGATACGTTTTAACGATCGAAGGAGTTAAGAAAAAATTTATCAGCTTTAATGATAAGCTGTTGATAAATAAGGATAAATGGGTAAATTTTTTAACAATAAGACACAATTATTACTAAATGAAAAAAAACTATATGTAAATCAATGATATACGAGAACCTACGGGATAAAAGATAGTTGTGTTAATCCTATTTCCATTTGATATTGCACCCTACACTGGGCTTTTGTTGAGCAGTAACTTGATCCCCGGAAAGGATTGAATCGAGAGCGTTTCGGATGTCTGAACCTGTCACAGGAACATTATTGCCTGGCCGTGAGTCATCAAGCTGACCTCGGTATACACATGAAAGCTTTTTATCAAAAATAAAGAAATCTGGAGTACAAGTTGCATCATATGCCTTGGCAACTAATTGATCTTCGTCATATAGATAAGGGAATACATAACCTAATGTTTCAGCAAGGGTTTTCATCTTTTCTGGAGAATCATCTGGATACGCTTCGACATCATTTGAACTAATAGCGATAAGACTGACCTCTTTCTCTTGATATTCATTCCCAAGCCTTACTAACTCATCTTGAATGTGTTTTACAAAAGGGCAGTGATTACATATAAACATAATGAGTGTCGCGCGTTTACCCTTAAGATCATGTAACCCGATTGATTTTTCAGAAATAACGTCAAATAAATTGAAATCCGGCGCCTCTGTACCTAAAGGCAGCATATTAGAGAGTGTCTGCACCATAACGTGACCTGTTTACTTCTTGTTTATTGGTTAAAAGAGCTAGAATAGCGCACTTTTTGAGTTCTCATATAACTAATGAGTTAATCAAAAACAACATTCTTGTAATAAAATAACGCTTAAATTACTGGCCTGTAAAGGAAATATAAATGACCACCACTCGTGTTTTTACATCTGAATCAGTTTCTGAAGGACACCCTGACAAAATGGCAGATCAAATTTCTGATGCCATATTAGATGCGATTTTAAAACAAGATACTAGTGCACGTGTAGCCTGCGAAACCATGGTTAAAACCGGGATGGTCGTTCTTGCGGGTGAAATTACAACTTCTGCACAAATTGAATACGAAAATATAGTACGCGATACAGTTAATGGAATTGGTTATGACAATTCTGATGTAGGATTTGATGGACATAACTGTGCTGTATTAAATGCATTAGGCAAACAGTCCCCTGACATTGCACAAGGTGTAGATCGAAAATCTAAAGAAGAGCAAGGTGCTGGAGATCAAGGCATGATGTTCGGTTATGCGAGCAATGAAACCGATGTGCTAATGCCTGCGCCCATTACCTATTCGCATCGCTTAGTACAAAAACAATCGGAAGTTAGAAAATCAGGACAATTATCCTGGCTGCGACCTGACGCTAAGAGCCAAGTCACTTTTGTTTATGAAGATGGAAAACCAACAGGTATTAATGCCGTTGTGTTATCCACTCAACATGACCCTGAAATAACTCAAAAAGATTTACAAGAGGCTGTGATGGAGCACATCATTAAGCCCACCCTGCCAGAGCAATGGCTATCGAATGACACAAAGTACCATATCAATCCTACCGGTAATTTTGAAATTGGTGGTCCAGTTGGAGACTGTGGGCTAACGGGTCGTAAAATTATTGTTGATACCTATGGCGGTATGGCGCGTCACGGTGGTGGAGCATTTTCCGGCAAAGACCCTTCTAAGGTAGATCGTTCTGCTGCATATGCTGGCCGCTATGTTGCGAAAAATGTTGTAGCAGCTGGACTTGCTGAGCGTTGTGAAATTCAAATTTCATATGCAATTGGTGTAGCACAACCTACCTCTGTTTCCATTGATACTTTTGGCACTGGCAAAATTGCAGACAATAAAATTGAAGCCATTGTACAAGACGTGTTTGATCTACGACCCTATGGCATCGTAACGATGTTGGACTTATTACAACCGATATATCAAGCTACCGCAGCTTATGGACACTTTGGTCGTAATGACAATGATTTCCCTTGGGAACGCACCGACAAAGCTGACGCTATTAAACAATAGTCTCTAGTATTCTAGTTCTACATATTTTTTATTTTTTATGCTTAAGGAGCATCGATCATTATGACCGATTATAAAGTTGCAGATATTAATGAGGCCGGGTTTGGTCGCAAAGAAATCGCCATTGCTGAAACAGAAATGCCAGGTTTAATGGCTCTGCGTGCTAAATATGGGAATGAAAAACCACTTTCAGGTGCGCGTATTGTGGGTTGTTTACATATGACTATTCAAACTGCCGTGTTGATCGAAACCCTTGTTGAACTGGGTGCAACGATAAGATGGTCTTCATGCAATATTTTCTCTACTCAAGATCATGCAGCTGCGGCTATTGCTGCTGCAGGTATTCCTGTATTCGCATGGAAAGGTGAAACTGAGGAAGAATATGAATGGTGCATTGAACAAACGCTTTCTGGCCCAGATGGCTGGAAGCCAAACATGATATTAGATGATGGCGGAGACTTAACAAAAGTTATTCATGAAAAATATCCGGAAATGCTTAAAGAAATAAAAGGCCTTTCAGAAGAAACAACTACTGGCGTGCATCGCTTACATGAAATGGAAAAACGTGGTGAATTGAAAGTTCCAGCATTTAATGTAAATGACTCCGTCACAAAATCTAAATTTGATAACTTATATGGTTGCCGTGAATCTTTAGTGGACGGCATTAAACGAGCAACGGATGTTATGGTTGCGGGAAAAACTGCAGTTGTTTGTGGTTATGGCGATGTAGGTAAAGGTAGCGCCCAATCACTACGTGGTCTTGGCGCTATTGTTTTAATTACTGAAATTGATCCAATCTGTGCGCTTCAAGCTGCAATGGAAGGCTACAATGTTGTTACGTTAGAAGACGTTGTGGATCGTGCAGATATTTTTGTAACGACTACAGGCAACTTCAACGTTATCAACCACGACCACATGTTAGCTATGAAGGACCAGGCTATTGTATGCAACATCGGACACTTTGATAACGAGATAGATATCGCAAGCTTAAAACAATATCAATGGGAGAATATCAAGCCACAAGTTGACCACATTATCTTCCCAGATGGAAAGCGCATCATCATGTTAGCCGAAGGACGTTTAGTAAATCTCGGTTGCGGAACAGGGCATCCTAGTTTCGTTATGTCAAACTCTTTCACCAACCAAGTATTAGCACAAATGGAACTATGGGAAAATGCTGATACATATGAGAACAAAGTCTATGTACTACCTAAGTCATTAGACGAAGAAGTCGCGCGCCTACATCTTGAAAAAATTGGTGTGAAGTTAACTACCCTCACACAAGAACAGGCAGACTATATTAGTGTTGATGTAAATGGCCCTTACAAACCAGAATACTATCGTTACTAACTTATATACATTCGATAACTGAACTACTCTATGCGAGTTGTTCGCCTCTATACTCATCAACAGCTAGCTCCAGACGCAGAACTGGAGCTAGAAGATGATATACGACATTATGCTCTTAATGTTCTAAGGTTAAATAAACGCTCTTTACTAATAGTATTCAATGGCGATGGATATGATTATCCTTGTGAAATTCTTGATTACAGAAAATCTGTATTACGCATAAAAATATTAGAAAAAGTATCGCTAAAAAGCGAATCACCATTAACAACACACTTATTACTCAGCATATCGAAAAGTTCGCACATGGACTATGCTATTCAGAAATCAGTAGAAGCTGGCGTATCGCTTATTCAGCCAATTTTATCAGAACGCTCAGTCAGCAAAGCCACAAAAAAATCTTTTGAAAACAAACGCCAACACTGGCAACGAGTTATCCAAAGCACATGCGAACAATGTGGCCGAGCTAAGATTCCAGAACTATTAAAAATTTCTGAAATTAATGAAATTAAAAAATTAAATAAAAATGAACATGGACTGATTTTTGATTCAGCAGCAAATCAAACCATAAATGATTTAAATATAATACGCCCTAATATCTTAAAATTGTTAATTGGTCCTGAAGGTGGTTTTTCAGACAATGAAATCAAGTCCATACTAGAGAATAATTATCAGGCCGTACGATTCGGCCCACGAATCATGCGCACTGAAACCGCTGCCGTAGCAGCTGTACTAAAAGCTCAATCTAAATGGGGAGACCTTGAGCACTAAAGAGTAGTATTAAAATCTATATAAGTTAACTTTTAAACTTACGTTGCACGAGTTAAAAGTATCTCTTCTATTTTTTGAAAATTTGGTATAGCTAACTCCTTACTGCCTATCTTTACATAGTAAGAAATTAATTCGGAATATTTACTCATCATGCCGTCATGATTATTCAAAGCGCGATTATCTAGAATAAGCGGCCTAGGTATAGACTGCACTTCAATCGCATACAATGGGAATGAATCAGTATTTTCCGTCACGTAACAGATCACCGCACGAATATGATTAGACTTTACCACTCTTGTTTGATTACATAGTCGTTCAAATGAAATTACGGGAACTACATAGTCTTCCCAATCAATCTCACCTACCAACCAATCTTCTTCATCACCAAGGATAGTTAATTTAGGTTTGTAAACCACCTCTTTAACTATCGATTTAGGCAATAGCACATCATTACCATTAAGCGGCAATAGCAAACAGCTCAAAGTTGGATAAATTGCAGATTCAGCTAATGACATAATTCTATTTCACAATACCTTTAACATGGTTTAGTAACTCACTTTCGTTATACGGTTTTCCTAAGTATTCCTGAACACCTATATCTATTGCTCTCTGACGATGCTTGTCTCCTGTGCGTGACGTTATCATTATAATTGGTACATTTTTTAAACGCGCATTATTTCTTACGTGAGTAGCTAACTCATAACCATCCATGCGTGGCATTTCTATATCTAATAAAATTAGTGCTGGGGTAAAATCTTGTAGTTTTTGCACAGCATCTACACCATCTTTAGCAGTCACCACCTTATAGTTATTTCGCTCAAGAAATCGAGTAGTCACTTTTCTAATTGTTATAGAATCATCTACCACCATAATAGTAGAATCACTATCGACGCTAGACTCATTATTATTCGGCAACATGGGTTGTGTATTGGTATCCATGCGAACCAAACCTTGAATATCAAGGATTAATATGACGTTACCATCACCCAAGATTGTTGCGCCTGAAACAGCAGGCAATCTGCTTAATTGAGGCGCCAAAGGCTTAACAACTATCTCTCGATTTCCTAGTGTTGCCTCTACATGAATTGCCATTCGCAAATCACCAGAACGCACTAGTAAAACTGGGAACATTTTATCTGCACCACTTAATTGAGGTTGGCACACTTCCAACAAGCTACCTAAATGACACAAATTATAATTTCTATCTGCGTAGTGATAACTGGGTTTGTTTTCTGCATATTTTTGCTTTAATTCATGAGCAGATAAACGAACCACACCCTCTACACTCGCCAGGGGAACGGCATATATTCCATTTCCACACTTAATCAAAAGTGATTGTGTAATAGCCAAGGTAATCGGAATGCGGATAATAAAACTTGTACCTTTGCCAAATATAGATTCAATTTGTAACGAACCACCCAACTGTTTAAGTTCGCTCGCGACCACATCCATACCCACGCCACGACCAGACACTTGTGAAACTTGTCCCGCAGTGCTGAAACCAGGGGTTAAGATTAGATTGATAGCGGCATCATCGGAAATATCAACACTGTCAATTAAACCTGACTCAAATGCTTTAGATTTAATTTTACTTATATCAAGACCTGTACCATCATCAGACACAATGATCACGACCTCTGTGCCTTCACGATTCACATTTATCTTTATTTCACCCTGGCTTGATTTATTTGCGTTATCACGTAGGTCTGAACTTTCAATTCCATGAGATATTGCATTTCGCACCAAGTGCTCCAATGGAGCAACAATTCGATTCAATATCGAACTATCCACCTCAGTGTTTTGGCCAATTATTTTTAATTCAGCATCTTTTTTCAGCTCACGAGAAGTTTGCCTAACAATACGTTGTAAACGTGGCACAAGTTGATTGAACTGAACCATGCGCGTGCGCATTAATCCTTCTTGCAAGTCACCACTTATACGGCGTTGCTGTGAAAGCAATAACTCTGATTCTCTAACTTGATCAGAAAGAATGTCTTTAATACTTAATAAATCATTAACACTTTCCGACAATGACCTTGATAATTGTTGAATATTAGAATATCGGTCCAACTCTAATGGATCAAAATCATTATGATCCGGCACTTCATGAGCGTGACGAGATAAAATTTGTGTTTCTGTCTCAATCTCTAAGTAGCGCAATTGATCTCGAAGACGATCAACTACTTGCTCAAGCTCATGAATATTAACATTGTAATTATTCGTAACTTGCTCTAATCGCGCCTGAAAAATATTTACTTCGCCAGCATTATTAACGAGGTTATCCAACATATCTGATTGCAATCTCACAGCCTGCTGACCAGAGATTAATGGTTGAGTATTTTGCGAATTTAGATCTACAGGATTACGTAATACTGGTATTTTAACTTTTTTCTTAACTTTAAGAATTTTTGAATCATCAACTATTTCTTTCTCTATTTTATAGTTATTATCGTCTTCATCTTGCTCTAATATTTCTTGATTAGCATCAGGTTCAGAATCAGGCTTTTTCTTAAGTTCAAAATTATTCTTATGCGGCACACCAGAGGAAATTTGTTGTATTTCTTGAATATCTGTAGAGAACTCTTCACCAGCTTGCATAGCCTCAAGCTCTGACTGCATTCTTGTTGCAGGGTATACAGGTTCTTTAGCCACTGCTAAATCAACCATTTCATTTATTTGATCTAAACAGCGTTGGACAACATTAAATGCCTTGTCACTTTCCTCTATACGTGATTCTGCTATATCAATTACAAATGACTCAAACACATGACTAAAGTCACCTATATTATTATAGGTTGCCATGCGAGCGCTTCCTTTTAGAGTGTGCAGTTGACGCCTAAACTCAGACACAGCATTACTATCGTTATGATTTGCTCTCCATTTTTCTAAGCATTGGTTACAAACCTCTAAGATATCATTCGCTTCTTCTAGAAAGATTTCTACCAAATCTTCATCTTTACCTTCATACACATCAACATGTTGATGAAGGTCATTGATGGCAATATCACTATCAGAAGACACCAGCTTTTGAGCTTGCTCTAATTCATCTTCAGACGATAGCATTTCATCAGAAACTGAATTATTGTCACTTTGAATGCTGCCAACCACATCTTCTAAAACTGGGATATCTACTAAACTTAAAGCATTAACTCTTTGCAACAACTCATGATTAACTTCAGAGTGTTTTAACTCTGCCGAATTTTCATTAACACCTAGCTTTACTTCTTCTATGCATTCTACAAAAACACTGAATTGATCTGCCTTAAGTTTATGATTGCTCTGATGGCACTCTTGACAAAACTTATCTAGTGGCCCAATAAGTTTAGCAACCGCATCTACTTGCGCTGTTCGTGAACAACCAAATAAAGTATGCAATGCATGCAGTAAATCATCATCAACAGGTAGAATTTTATGTTCTTTTTTAGATTCGACAATATTTTCTATCTTGCTTATATGCTGTTTGGCTTCATCTAAAAATAATTCATACAGCTCTTCATACAAATCATCTACTGGAACTTCTTCAACCTGCAGATCTTCAAGCGCTTCGGCATCAATACTGATAACTTCAATATTAGTTGCGATTGCACTATCGTCATCTAATTCAATATCGATATCCTTTATTTTTTCATTCTGTAAATTACTCGTGAAATTCGAAGCCTCATGAAAAAGACGAACAACATCTGCTAATGGCTCGCGACCACTTTTTAGGTGAAATACTAATTCATTCAGTACCGCAACTGCGCTTTCTACTAAATCATGAAAATCACTTGTAGGTAAAAGTGTCTTATCTATAACTTTATTTAGTAAATTTTCTAACTGCCAAGAGTACTCACCAATAATCTCTGCACCGACTAATCGTCCACCACCCTTAAGGGTATGAAATGCCCTGCGGATAATAATTAAGGCATCCTCATTACTCTCATCAGCTCTCCATATCTCTCGGTTTATATTAATTTTCTCTAATTCTTCCTCTGCCTCTTCTATAAAGATATCAAGCACTTCTGTATCAGAATCGCCACGACTTGATAATAAACTGTGTTCTACACCGTCAATGTTTACAGCAATAGCATATTGCTCATTATCAACATCAGAATTAATATATTCTTCATCGATCATATCTGGCAGCAGTAATTCAGTTTCATCAGAATCTTCAAATTCATCTACATCAAGATCATTTGATATAACAAGATCTTTCTCTTCACTTAAATCATACTCCTGAATACTTGAGTTAAGCTCTTCTTCAATTCCGCTAAGATCTAGTAAATTCGTAGCATCAAGATCTACCTCTACCACACCTATTTTTTCACCTTCATCACTTAGCTCTATTGATGGCAATTCATCAGGCTCTTCGTTAGATATGCTGGATAGTTCAGTTGCAGCTTCTTCAATACTTGTAGAATCAAGCTCTGCTAATTCGGGCGATAATTCTAAGCTCTCTTTAACTAGATCTGATAACTCAGGTAATTGAGGATTTTCAGCTTCATCCTCGACAGCCCGACTTACATTAACTTGTTTTTCAGCTTCATTTGATTCAAACAAATCATAATCAACAGACAAATCTAAAGAGGTTGCACTGAGCTCTTCTAAATTAAGTTCTTCTAAATCTGCTTGTCTAGTTACAGATTCTTTTGATCTGTCATCACTTAAATCGAAGCTTTGGGGAGTTTTTAGTTTTTTTTTTAACTCTAAGTCTGTTGAGCTAAGTAATGCGAGAGAGTCGTCTTCAGGCACCGCAAGCTCTTCAACTTCAACAGTTTGCAAAGGCTCTGGGCTACTTGATAGTTCAATTTCGTCACCCACCAACTTAGACGCACCTTTTATTCCATATTCAAGGATATCCTTAGGGTCTCCCTCATCTACCATCAACGCCTCTAAATAACACTCAACGCTGGTAATAGAATCAGCAAACGCATCCAACTTATCTGGTTGCACACTTAGCTCTTGTGTTGCATTTCTATCCAACAAAAACACTTGTATACACTCTAGTATTTTTGCTGCATCCTCTAAGTTTAATATTGATAATGCCCCAATAACTTTGCGGAAATGATCTTGTACTTTTACATAACTGTCATCATCTTCAGGTGAACTAAGTACCTGTGAGAATGTGTTCTTAGCTTCTTCTATCTCACTCAGCGCTTCGGTGATCGTTTGAACTTGTATTTTCCTAAGCTGCCCTGCATCGCCCGAAACACTTAAATTATTGATTGGATCCACTATTTGCACAGAAGGTTTATTCAAAACTCTATAATTTACAAAGTTATCAACAATATTTTCAGCTTTAATTAGTGTTTCAGCGATAGCAATGAAATTACTATCCGCATGCTCTAGCTCTTCTGAAGACAGGCCATTCAACTCTGTAACTTCTCGTAACACATCCTCTCTAGGCTCATCCAATCCGAGCATACTCAAAGTATCAGCAATTTTTTGAAGATCTTTCCCAACTTCAGCCACACTATCAGCAGAACGGTTTTTACTATGCACATACAATTCAATAGAATCTTTTACCGTCTCTATGTCTTCATGCAATGCCTTAGAAACTGCCTCTAACACATCAGCATTTGGCCCAGACATGCCTTCTCGCATTTGATTGATATCTATCTCATTAGGAATCAAATCATTTAGGCCGTAAGCTTGCTTTACCTTAGTTACGATACGTCCACGCTCAGTGGCAATGCCGACGTAATATAATAAATTTTTAATTAAGCTAGCAGGTATTTCAGCAGCAAAACTTTCCTCGTCTAGATCAATAAAACGTTTAATTTGACGATCTACTTGTCCTAACAAAGAGGCTAGACCTGTACTGGTTGCTAATGCTTCAATCGCTATGGCTTGCGCTATCGCACTCGTCACCCACCATAATCTCCGCGCTGCATTTTCTGATGAGCATTGATGTAATCGGATGGCAACTTTACACATTTTCGTTGCAGCCACATCAAGTTCTTTATTTTGAATTATGCCAACTAATCCTGTTTGAAAACCATAACGCACCTTTTTGGCGTATTCTTGTGGCGACATACCCATTTTTACAGCTACATTAGGGACATCTATATCATCTAGATCAGGGAAAAATAAAATATGCTCAGAGAGTAGAGGTTCATCCCTAACACCTCTCAAGTCATTCAAAAGTGGCAGCAACACCACTGGCAGATCTTTATTTCCTGCTTGCACATACTCAAGATAATCTGACATCTGTAAGATGCCACGCGATAAGCATTCCTGCGCTTTATCTTGTTGTTGAATTAAGCCATTAATTAGACCTTCAACTACTTCACACATTTCACGTGCCAATACAGCAGCACCATTTATCTGTACAAGTTGCAAGGTTCTCTCTACTTGTACCAATGATTCTAATACTTCGTTTAACAATGAAGCATCAGATTCATCTTCAACATATTCTTCTAATTTAGCGCGAGCAGCATCAATAATGGCATCCACTTCATGCTTTACTTTTTTAACTGCAACTTTTTCTAACGCACTATTTCGCATTTTCATATTCATAGTTTATTGAATTAACACTTAATACTTACGAAGCTTCTCTATGCTCAATAACAGAATCTTCAATGGTTTGTGGCAATTTAAATCCAGCAACCGAACGCTTAAGATCTTGACCAAGGTTTTTAAGTTTGCCCACCCAACTAGCCGTATTACTCGCACTATCTGACGTCTGCATGGTGATTTCTTGAATAACGTTCATGGTTTTTGTCACATTGCCCGCAGCGACCGTTTGCTTATCTGTTGCATCGGTAATGTTTTGAATCAGAGCTGCCAAATTGTCTGATACTGATTCAATCTCAACCAGTGCTTCACCAGCATTTTCAGCGAGCCTCGCACCACTCACTACGTTTGAGGTACTTTGCTCCATTGATATAACAGCTTCATTCGTATCACTCTGAATAGTTTTGACCAAAGCTTCGATTTGTTTCGTCGCTGTACCTGCACGTTCCGCTAGTCTTTGTACTTCATCCGCAACTACTGCAAATCCTCTACCCGCCTCTCCTGCGGTAGATGCTTGAATGGCTGCATTAAGTGCAAGAATATTAGTTTGGTCCGCAATTTCATCAATTAGTCCGACGATGTCACCAATTTCTTGTGAGCTTTCACCAAGTCGTTTAATTCGTTTTGAGGTTTCCTGTATCTGCTCTCGAATAGTATCCATACCATCAATAGTACGGCTTACAGCTTGTGCGCCTTTATGTGCAATACCTACAGATTGTTGCGCCACATCCGCCGAGCTCTTGGCATGATCAGAGACTTGCTCAATAGATTTTGCCATCTCCGAAACCGCTGAAGTTACATTGGCAATTTCACGCGCTTGCTTTTCACTTGATGAAGTAAGTTTTTCTGTTGAGTCATGGGTTACATCTGCAGCAGAAGCAACTTGTTTTGATGTGTTGTTAATTGTGTGAACAAGATTCCGCAATGCATCGATCGAGTAGTTAACTGAGTCAGCAATTGCTCCAGTGATATCCTCAGTAACGGTTGTATGAACTGTTAAATCACCTTCGGCTAAATTAGTCATCTCATCCAGCAACAATAAAATTGCTTGTTGGTTTCTTCTATTTTGTTCATCCACCGCTGATAATTGATGCTTAACTTTACTACCCCATTTATTGGCAAAAACCAATAACAAAACTAAACAAACCATACCTGCAATAAATACTACGACTGAAAAAACTCTGCTATCTGAATCAATACCTATTTCTTGCCCTAAGTCAAAAGCGAGTATTGCCATTGCACTCATAATTAAAAATGCAAGTGCCGCTAAAATGGTTAATGCAGATTTGCTAGATTGACTATCCTTGTCTGCTCGAGCAATTGATTTTGTTAACGCCATGATTCAAGTAATCCTAAGTAAAACTATTAGTGTTCAAAATTTTTTCTAGTTGTTTCTAGTGGTAGAGCAATATCCCTGGATGCTCAAATACCCACCTAAAATCAATAATTTCCATGCACTAATGATACGGGGGAAAGGCATATGCTAAGACATAGCTGTGTCGTGAAAATACACACTTTTATCGGTTAAAATGCTGGAGTTCAAATAGATAAAACAACTCGAATCTAGATAATAAGCCTATTCATTAAACTCATTGGCAACCCACAAACCAAATAAATTAAGACAGATTGCGTAGTTCAGAAAAGCGCTCGTCGGTTAGCAAGCTTTGTACAGATAACGCTGCAAACCATTCCTCACCAGAGCTATAAAAAGCACTAATATGGTCGATATGATCGTAATCGAAACTTTCTGGTACCTCATCAATACCTTGATTTGCATCAAAAGACTTCATTCCAATAATGGAATCGATTATTAATCCATAATAATGACTCTCTTGCTTTATAAGCAGCATACGTCTCGTATCGTACTTATCTTGCATAGGCTCACCAAATACAAACTCGTGAATATCAAGCAAAGTAATTAAATTCCCCCTGACATTTGATATACCCACTAACCAAGTAGGAGAGCGTGGAATGCTAGTAATTGCATCTACTGCAAGTACTTCACTCACATCAGCGATAGGAATAATATATTTGTGATCACCCAACTGAAAAGCCAAGCCATGTGAAAAGCTGACATCAGATTCTTGTTGAACCAAACCACCTTGATGAGCTATACATTTACGATCTACTGATAGTAAATATTCAAACGGGGTGGCTTCTTCGGAAACTGCCATGGAAGTTATGCCGCCAAGAATGATTTAATTGAGTTTATTAACATCTCAGAGTTTACAGGCTTAACTAAGTAACCCTTTGCACCTTGTCTTGTCGCCCATACTTTGTCGGTCTGTTGGCTTTTAGTTGATACCATAACCACTGGAATTTCAGAAGTTTCAGGGGCTTGTGTGATTTGACGAGTAGCCTGAAAACCATTCATACCTGGCATCACAATATCCATCAGAATTAAATCAGGGTGCTTATCTTTAGCCGCTTCGACACCTTCTTCGCCACTATCAGCTGTTGACACTTTGTGCCCAGTATTTTCGAGAAGTTTTGAAATAAAGTGACGCTCAGTAGGAGAATCATCAACGACCAGGATATGAGCCATATCGGTAGTCTGCTTTCCGTTATTTGCCACTGTAATCTGCAATGGCCCCGAGTAAATCGTCTTTGGTAAAGGGCTTGGTTAGGTACTGTTCAGAACCCACGATCTTGCCCCGTGCTTTATCAAAGATACTATCTTTACTGGATAGCATGATGACTGGGGTAGCCTTAAATTGTCGGTTATTCTTGATTAATGCACATGTTTGGTAGCCATCTAAACGAGGCATCATAATGTCAATAAAAATTAAGTCAGGCCGGTGTTCTGCAATTTTTGCTAAAGCTTCAAAGCCGTCATTGGCGGTATAAACCTCACAACCTTCTTTTGTTAATAGAGATTCTGCTGATTTACGAATAGTCTTACTATCGTCAATCACCATCACTTTTAATGAGCTAGCAGGATTACTGCCAGTTTGTGATGAATCTTCTAGTGCCAAGCCACTTTCTTGCATATTTGCTTCCTAATGATCGAAATTGGAGCCTAAAGCATCCTTAATTTTCAGATTGTTATTCTGTAACCCACACAAGCATAATTACTTACTTAAGTCTTATGCCGATAGGTGAGTACATAACCATGCCAGCTATTGAATATAGGACAACAAGCTTCCGATATAAGTAGTCTAATCTCAGACGAGGTATGCAGAGATGACCATAAAACTTGCCGTAATCATGGACCCGATAGAGGGCATAAAAGTACGCAAAGACAGTACTTTCGCGATGCTGCTAGAGGCGCAGAACCGGGGTTACGAAATCCACTATTTACAGTCCAAGGATTTGTATCTCAAAAATGATGTGGTTTTCGCAAATAGCGTAGAAATTAGTGTTCAAGACCAGAATAACCATTGGTTTACAGCTATTAAAGACCCTATTCAACATGAAATGTCTGCTTTTGATGTGGTTTTAATGCGCAAAGACCCGCCGTTTAACATGGAGTACATTTACACCACTTATCTACTCGATCGAGCTGAAGAATGTGGAGTACTGGTAATCAATCATCCAGCCAGTCTACGCAATGCAAATGAAAAATTATTTGCAACAAAATTTAAAGACTGCATCACGCCATATATTGTTTCTCAGCAACAAACCATTCTAAATAAATTTATTGATGAACATAAGAAAGTGGTGGTCAAGCCGCTTGACGGTATGGCGGGGGATTCTATATTTCAAATTAACAACGATGATGCAAACCGAAACGTAATCTTGGAAACTATCACGCAATTAAATCAACGAACTGTTATGGCACAAAAACTCATCCCAGAGTATGTACAAGGTGACAAGCGTGTGTTGTTAATAAATGGTGAGCCAATTCCGTATGCTCTGCTCCGAGTTCCTTCAAAAGGTGAACTGCGCGCAAATCTCGCAAAGGGCGGAAGCGCACAAGGCATTGAACTCAATGCACGTGATAAATATATATGCTCACAGATCGGGCCCGTATTACGGGCCATGCAATTAAGTTTTGTAGGCATTGATATAATTGGCGAATATCTAACAGAAATTAACGTTACCAGCCCCACAGGCATCCGTGAATTAGATAAAATGTATGACTTAAATATCAGTGCAACCTTATTTGACCATATCGAAAACCAACTCAACGCTACGTAATTTACGCCTCTGCGGCTCATCTCAATAGATAAACGCAGTAGTTATAACGATATTTTTCACCAGCAAACTTTTACAATACATCTAAATAACGATCTAGCTTTGAAACCACGTATTTATATGCAAATTTTAGTGACGCAATATGGCCGCTGTAGTTAACCCCGCTCAGGTTACCGCATCAGATCGACTGGGCTTTAGCTTATTTGTTGCAGCAATTCTCCACGCCATTATCATCTTAGGATTGGGCTTTGGACTACCCTTTGCTCGAGACTTTAATGCTGCATCCATGCTTGAAGTGACTATGGTGCTGACCAAAACACATCAAAAACCCACCGATGCAGAACACATCGCCAGTGAAAACCAACTCGCCAGCGGTAGTACGGATCAAGAAAATCAGCCTTCCGCACCGTTTACTGGCAGTAGTCTAAATGATCATAATGGGATATCACCCACACAAAGTAGTGCGCCTTCATCACCTATTTCAGAACAAAGCGAACAACATGAAGAACTAATCGTTCAAAACGAAGCCCAAACCAGTGTATTTGTAAATGAGTCGATTGAAGCGCCCGATGAACCAAGCACCCATTACCAGCAAAAAATTTCGCAACAACAATTAGAATTAGCAAAATTAGTTGCAGAATTACGCCAGGAAGAAAATGATTACGCAAAGCGTCCCAGGGTCAATTATATCGATACACTCAGTGCAAAAACTGCAACAGAAGCCACCTACGTGCGTGAATGGGTAGAAAAAGTTGAACGTGTTGGTAACCTCAATTACCCCGATGAGGTTAGAAATAGCCATCTATCTGGGACATTGATACTAAGTGTGCTTATAAATCATGATGGCACAGTGGAGTTTATGGATGTGCGATCATCAGCGGGAAAATCTTTACTGGATGAATCAGCCAAGCGAATCGTCAATATTGCATCTCCATATAAAGCATTTCCACCAGAAATGCATGAAAACTATGATCAACTAATGATTACGAGAACCTGGTTATTTGGAAAAGATAACACCTTACTTACTCAGTAAATGAATTAAATGGCCAATTAAACTGTTGAATAAACCGTATAATACCTAGATGTCAGACAGCCTGACCAAACAATTTCTAATTGCCATGCCAAGCATGGAAGACCCTAATTTTTCCCGATCTGTCACCATAATCTGTGAACATAACCAAGATGGTGCGATGGGTATCATCGTTAATCAACCCACTACATTACTTGTCAACGAACTTCTCAGCCCACTAATTGATGACGTAACTTCACAGTCATCCCCCAGCACCATCAACCACCATCAACCCGTTTACGCGGGCGGGCCAGTCCAGCTAGACAGAGGTTTCATCCTTCATGATTCCGACAAACAATGGGATTCATCGCATATTATTGATAACGATTTAAGCCTTACCACTTCTGAAGATATATTACTTGCTATCGCGCAAGGCAAAGGCCCTAAGAATTCTATAATTGCTTTGGGTTACGCAGGCTGGGCAGCCGGACAATTAGAAGAAGAGTTATCCGCCAATTCCTGGCTCACGGTACCTTACGAAGCTGACATTATTTTTAATACACCAGTAGAACAGCGTTGGCAAAGTGCCGCTACTAAAATTGGTGTTGATGTTCATTTAATATCCAATGAAACAGGACATGCATAATTTGAAACTATTTATTTTTGACCATAACTTGAGCTTAAAAATCTTTACCATAAACCGCCAAAGTCATGTCTAGTGTAATAGGGTTTGATTATGGAGCTCGAAGAATTGGCATCGCTGTTGGTAATTTAGCTATACAAACCGCCAATCCACTTACCACAGTCACCGTGCCTGCATCAGGCATTCCATGGAATGAGATAACCTCCATCATAAATGAATGGAAACCTAGTACACTAGTGGTCGGCACCGTTAGTCATGAAACACAAAATAATAATGCTATTCAAAAACAAGTGCAGAACTTTTGCAAAAAACTCAATACACGCTACCATTTGCCAGTTGAGACGGTAGATGAATCCAATACTTCGATTAAAGCCTACGAGATTCTCAAAGACTTACGCAGCAAAGGGCAACGTAAAAAAATAAATAAAACCGATATAGACAAAGCCTCTGCCGCTATTATTTTAGACTCATGGTTTTCAGTAAAGGGACTCGTCGACAATTAAATAAATTATGACTGAACTCAACACACAACAACTTCTAAAAGATCTCTCCAGTGATCTGCGCACATATTTATCAGAACAAAATATTTCAGATCCTGTATTTATCGGTATTCAAACAGGTGGGGTCTGGGTAGCTAAACAATTGCAATCTTTGCTCGATAACAAACAAAAACTTGGTGTTTTAGATATCACCTTTTACCGAGATGACTTCAGTCGTGCAGGTATTCAGCCCACCGTAAAACCTTCAAAACTACCTTTAGGTGTTGATGATAAGCACATTGTCCTTGTCGACGATGTATTACATACCGGCAGAACAGTGCGTGCAGCATTAAATGAAATATTTGATTATGGCAGGCCTGCATCTGTAAGTTTAGTAGTGCTTGTACAACGTAATGGCAACGAGTTACCGATACAAGCAGATGTAACTGCTTGCAAACTTAACTTAGATACAACACAACACATTAAGTTAAGTGGCCCAGAGCCATTGGAATTAAAAATATTAGAAGTCACCGACAACACAAATAGCGAATAAAATACAAATGATGCGCCATTTTTTACAAATAGACGGACTTAGCACAGAAGATCTTCATCATATACTAGACACTACCGAGTCATTCACCAGCATAGATGACCGAGTAGTAAAAAAAGTCCCCCTATTGCGCGGCAAAACGATTGTTAATCTTTTCTTTGAACCCAGTACACGCACACGAACCACATTTGAATTAGCAGCAAAGCGGTTATCGGCTGATGTGCTAAACATAAATATCGCTACATCTGCTGCCACTAAAGGTGAAAGCTTATTAGACACATTATTCAATCTCCAAGCAATGAACACCGATATGTTCATTGTGCGTCACCCGGAAAGCGGTGCTGCAGAATTCATTAGTAATTATGTAGACTCACATGTAAGTGTAATTAACGCTGGAGATGGTAGACATGCCCATCCAACACAAGCAATGTTAGACATGTTTACGATTCGAAAACACTTCAAAGATTTTTCGAAATTAAGCGTTGCGATTGTTGGTGATATACTTCATTCACGTGTAGCACGCTCACAAATCGAAGCACTCAATATACTTGGAGCAAAAGAAATACGCGTTATTGCACCAAGAACCTTATTACCTGCAAACATAGAACAGTTAGGTGTTGAAGTATTTCAAAATTGCCGGGAAGGATTGCGTGATGTCGATGTGGTGATCATGCTCAGATTACAAAAAGAGCGTATGCAAGGCGGCTTTATTCCAAGCGAACACGAATATTTTCAGCTTTATGGTTTAACCCCTGAGCGAATAGCTTATGCCAAACCAAGCGCGATCGTTATGCATCCTGGCCCCATCAATCGCGGCGTTGAAATCAGTTCAGAAGTTGCTGATGGCCCACAATCAGTCATATTACAACAGGTCGAATATGGGATAGCCGTACGTATGGCCATATTGTCTCTCGCCATGAGTTCAGAAGAATCGCTTACCGCAAAAGGGAGCGACGCATGAAACTAGAAATTATTAATGGGCATCTTGTCGATCCAAAAAATGAAATTGACCAACAAGCCAATATTTATATTGTAGATGGGAAAGTGGTTGCTGTTGGTAAAACACCAACAGATTGGAAAGCAGACCAAAGTATCGATGCCACAAACAAATTAGTCTTACCGGGTTTAGTAGAACTCTCTGCCAGCTTGCGTGAACCAGGCCATGAACACAAAGCCACCATAAAATCTGAAACAAAAGCTGCAGCCGCTGCAGGCATCACAAGCCTTGCTTGCTTACCTACAACAGACCCTGTGGTTGATACACCTGCGCAAGTTGAGCTTATAGAACAGCTTTCACAGAGCAGTGGTCAGTGCAATGTATATGTGATTGGTGCGCTCACCACTAATTTGAATGGTGAAAACTTAAGTGAAATGGCCGCATTAAAATCAGCAGGCTGCGTGGGCGTTAGCAATGTTTTTCAACCCATGAAAAGCTCTTTAGTATTACGCCGCGCGATGGAGTATGCCAGCAGCCAGGACTTAACGGTTTTTTCTTATCCTCTTGTACATGCATTAGCAAATAATGGTTGTGTTCACGAAGGTGCTACTTCTTCCCGTTTAGGTTTACCTGGCATTCCAGCAGCAGCAGAAACTGCAGCCGTTGCTTTTCAAATCGCATTAATCGAAGAACTCAATGTGCGCACACACTTTTGTCGCATTTCAACTCATCGCTCTGTAGGCATGATATCTCGCGCACGTTTTGACAAATTGCCCATTAGTGCAGACACTAGTATTTTGCACCTGTATTTAACCGATCAAGAAATACAAGGATTTGATGGCTTATGTCACAACCAACCTCCTTACCGAACATTGGATGATCGCGAAGGTCTTCGCAAAGGCATTCAAGATGGAACGCTCTCTGCCATATGTGCAGATCATCAACCACATGAGATTGAAGCCAAGCTTGCACCATTCCAGTCTACTGAGCCAGGCAGTTCTACACTGGAAACACTACTTCCTTTGACCTTAGAATTAGTTAAAGAAGACGTATTAACCTTGAATGATGCAATTAGCTTAATTACTCACCAACCCGCTGAGATTCTCGGCATACCTGCTGGTAATCTTTGTGTAGGATCAAAAGCAGATGCTTGCATAGTAGACTTAAGAAAAAGTTGGGTTCTTAATAGTGAAAACATTTTAAGTCGCGGTAAAAATACACCTTTATTAGGTGATCAATTAAATGGTCGCGTTACACACACCATTTTAAATGGCAAATTAATCTACGAAAATACATTACAGTAATCATTACAAGGAATTCTAAACTGAACGCTCATCGCGACACTATCTTTGAAGAAACTGCAAACGTCATCAATCAAGAAGCCCTTGCAGCAGGTCAATATTTTCTGACTTTACATGCACCAAAATGCGCACAGCGCGCACGTGCAGGGAATTTTGTGCATTTACAATGCGACCAGCAATTAGGCATGCGCCGGCCTTATTCCATTATGCGTGCGAACAAAAAAACCGGTTACATAGATATTCTTTACAAAGTAGTTGGTCAAGGCGGTGAACTTTTATCCACGCGTAAAGCTGGTGACACGATTCAATGTTTAGGACCTATTGGAAATGAATTCACCGTAAGTGAAACCACCACACACCCTTTGTTATTAGGCGGTGGTGTCGGCATTCCTCCAATGGTATTCCTAGCAGAAGAGTTAAAGCAAAAAGAAGTAAATAACGGCAAAAACTTGCACCCTTTCGTCATCATGGGTTCTGAAATACCCTTTCCATTTACCGCCAAACCTTCAAAAATATTAATGCCCGGCATACCGGACGGTGTTATTGCATCCATGCCACTGCTCGATGACTGGGGCATAGCCTCACGCCTCACCAGCCAACAAGATTATCAAGGTTGCTACCAAGGGTACGTTCACGAACTTGCAGAAAAATGGGTTGAGAGTTTAGATGATACCAGTGGAGTAGAAGTGTTCTCCTGTGGGCCAACGCCTATGCTACAAGCAGTTGCCGCCTTCGCAAAAAGACATGCACTCCCCTGCCAACTTTCCTTAGAAGAACACATGGCTTGCGCCGTAGGTGGTTGTGCTGGATGCGTAGTGCCTTTTAAAGAAAACGATAAAATTGTAGCCATGAAACGCGTATGTGTAGATGGCCCAATCTTTAATGCTGAAAATATTTATTAAATCTCAAATGTCCGCTTTCGGGCAATAGTGAGCACATGGATGTGCGAATAAGAGTCGCATCTTGGACGATGCTTTCAATTTAAGCTTTTTTACTCTATGTCCGCTTTC
>JBGCDX010000060.1:0-39167 GCA_045105815.1 Gammaproteobacteria bacterium | reverse complement strand
CATCACGTTAAAGTCTGGAGTTAAATATATAGCGACTACATGGGTAGTGTTTGCTTAAATACATTAATTTCATGCAAATAATTTACCGCTCACCACATTCTAAAAAAGAATTTGATGAATATTTTGCATTCCGCTGGGAATTGCTGCGCAAACCATTAGGTCTTGAGCGCGGCAGCGAACAGGATGCATTAGAACATTCTGCATTTCATCTTGCTGCATTTAAAAATGAAATTATTATTGCTGTTGGTAGATTACAGTTTGAAATAAATAACACTGCGCGAATACGCTATATGGCTGTAGATGGCGCATTCAGAAAACAAGGTGTTGGTAGTCGCATACTGAGTGAACTAGAAAAATATGCAAGAACAAAACACATAGAAGGTTGCTGGTTATATGCTCGTGAGACCGCTGCTCCGTTCTATTCCAAAAACCATTACATTATCAGCGGTGAAGCTGTATCAGAATTGAAAACTCCCCACCTAAGAATGCAAAAAAACCTTATTCTTTAGTCCAAGACAAGTTCCGTTAAGGTCATATCTCCAGAAGTATCAATATCTACCGCTTGCACATTCGGAATTTTATTTAGTATGTAAGCTGCCATCAATCCTACCGTTGCTGTTTTTTCTTGCTGTATAGCGGTTAGCATTTTATCAGCTGCGATTTGACAACGCTGCATATCATTAGGCGCCTCCACCCAGGTACGACTCATTTGCCAACCTTGGTCCATATCAGTATCCATTTTTACAAACATATCTTGCGCACTTAAGATCATGCTCTGATCTAGCTCTAGCGGAAATGTTTTTTCATCAATCGTGACTTTAAGTATCATCAGGTTTTAATTCTCTGTAATCTGTAAGCAAGTATAGCCCGTAACGAGAAAACAAAAAATGTTAGTGAATATAAAACACATTCTTGGCGAAGCTGAACTAAATAAAGTTCAGCAGCTATTAAAAAATGCAGCATTCAGGGATGGAAAACTTTCTGCTGGAATGGCTGCACAGCAAGTCAAAAATAACCAAGAAGTTGCAGACGATAAAGTTATTTCCTCTCTTAATAATATCGTTATGAATAATGTCGTACGCCACCCCGACTATCAACAAGCTGCATTACCTCACCGCATTGCTGCACCTTTTTATGCGCGTTATGAAAACGGTATGGAATATGGAGAACATATTGATGATCCAATCATGGGTGTTGCCAGCAGTCTGGGTGACCGCTACCGCTCCGATCTTGCTATGACAATATTTCTTAATCCACCCGAAGAGTACCAAGGTGGGGAATTAATCATTCAAAGCTCGTATGGCGAACAATCCATAAAACTCAATGCTGGTGATGCAGTGCTTTACCCAGCCACTACAAGACACCGCGTTGCGGCAGTCACTAGTGGCCAAAGATTAGTAGCCGTAACATGGATACAAAGTTTAATTCGTGACAACGAAAAGCGCGAACTGCTCTACCAACTTAGTAAAACGCGAGAAAAAATGTTGCGCAAAGATCCAGATTCAGAAGACACCAAACGAATAGATAATACTTACGTTAACCTTGTTCGCATGTGGAGCGAAGTATGACTAGAAATAAAAAAGGCCGCACTTGTACAAACAAGTTAGCGGCCTTTTAAATATATGGTTACTTAAATATTAAGCGTGCGAGCCCTTTTCTTTATGGGCATCTTCCACCACTTCCATTGCAAGTTTTGCGTACTCTTCTCTAAAACCATCAAGACTTGAGCCATCTTTAGGTACAAAATAACCTTCTGCAGTTATTTCACCACTTTGCTCAAGCTCAATGAACTTTTTTTGCAGCTCAAGCATTTTTTGAATTTTTTCTTGTTTGGAACTCATATTGAATCCTTAACTGTAAATGTATGTATTAATTTAATGATTTAACTTTACCGCTTTAACTAAGTCAGTCTGTATTCCACTATGGGTAAGCCACTCACGAGCAAAGTAGTTTAGTAACCACCTTTACGACGACTTTCAGGCAAACCACCTATACGACCCGCTTGTTTACTTGGATCACCGGGGAATAAGTCATACAGTACTTTGGCATCAATTTTTTTCTCGCCCCATGCTTTAGCCATAGCCTTAGTCATGTTACGGGTATTAGGTTGATTGCCAGCATTGTTTATAAATTCATCTCGTAGATAATTTATAACATCCCAATGCTTTTCAGTTAATTCAACGCCTTCTTCTTTGGCAATTACAAGCGCCATATCTTCAGACCATTCTTCAATATTCACAAGAAAACCGGATGGAGTGGTTTCTAGTTCTTTACCATTTACTATGAATCCCATACTTCTTAACTCCTAAAACTATAGATAGTGCTGCCTTTATTATTGTGTTTTGCGACTAAAAACAAACTTTCCAAAAAGAGATATCTTTACTCCATAACTCATTAAAACAGCTATTTTTGGGCTTCACCTACTGCCTCAATACCTTTATGTGGCATAAACAACCCACAGCCCACGAGCCGCCCCTCGCCCAAACCGTTTTGCTGAAGGTAAATGGATTCCTCTATTTTCAAGCCATCAATCATCAAACTACGTGTATACATGTCTTTATCAGGCATCCGCAAAACATGCGCCAAACCACTCATCATTTTCTTAACGTGAATGCCTTCTTTGCGAAGCATGTCTGCAGCTTTGCTTAGAAAAATCTCCTCATCCTCCAAATCATCTCTACTATTGGTAACGACCACATGTCGCGCAAAGATGGTGGTCAACACAGATAGCGCCTTTTGGCTGGGCGCACTTAACACTACATCGTTACCTGCAACATTTAATGTTTGGCCCGCAAGCGCTGAAGCCTCTTCCACACGGTATTTAGGTAACCTCAACATAAAACGTGTGCGTTTCGATAAACTTAACACTGCATCAGGTTCTTGTGGCCGAATCCAACCATTACCTGATTCAGCACCATGTATTAAATGTATTCCTGCATGTGCTTCACTTGCAAACCAAGGCAACACCTCTTGTATGGTTTCCGACAACGCATGCGCATGGTCAATAGGCAGTTGTTTACATTGCACTTTAAAAGACAAATCAATTACATTATCCGGAACAACAATCTGTTGTTTTTCATCATCTTGATCTTGCCAAAACATAATAATTTAATTTCCTAACCCTACTTCTTTAACATTACTAGCCAATACTGCCAGCAGAAGTAAATATCGCTTCTAATATGTCTTCCCAGTTTTCGGGTGTATCTTGAAACGGCGGACGCACATCCATACGAAAAAACATTTCGCCCTGCTTAACTTCTTCAGTTAACTTCTCTTTAAGTTCTTCAAATGAATTTAACTCATGATGTTTCATGAGTAGCTCGCTTAACCACAACATTAATGTTTTACCGCCTAATTTATGGGATTTGAATTACTTGCGACACGATTATAAAAACGGCCTCTAAACAACATACGTTTTTTACTTTCATCTTGATAGTCTTCAAATGCAGTGCGGTTATGCAATACGTTATTACAGATCACACCTTCACCTGCATTCAAACTGTAATGAAATATATAAGAACAGTCTTGCAACACTTCGCGCAAAAAAGCTAATGCATGTTGAACCGTTTTATCTTGTTTCCAGACAATGTTTCGCTGACGCGCAGTGTACCGCATGCATAGCGCTTGTGAATCAGCATCAATATAAAACACCGGGCCAGTTTGTGCAGGTCGTATTTGTTTGCCGTTCAATTCATTTGCAGGAATCATCATTACATCATCATGCATTAATGCCGAAATATAATCTGGGTTTTGATCACGCAATAATATGTATGCGATTTCAGGATCTAAATAACTATTTTCACCACCCATTTTTGCCGGACGCACACAATGCATTAAAAATGCATGTATCCGTTGTTGATTAGAATTGTAATAACCGTCGGTGTGCCAATTAAGTGGTTTATTCGTGTATGGAATGTAAGGGGATTGCTGCTTACCTTTATCAGTGATTACTGATATTCGATCTTCATCGGCACATAAATTGCCATCCAACTGATGCAAACCCAGTTGCAGAGCAATGGAATTAACGATATCTCTGTCATTTTGATCAATATTTGTACAACGATAGATGGCGATATTGGCTTTTGAACAGCTAGATTGTAGCGCTAAAAGCTCATTATCCATCATATTTATAGGGTTATTTAGCTCAATAATTAGCTGTCCAGCATCATCTGGGTACTTATATAGCTTTTGCGCACGCCACTCCTCATAGGAGTGATTTTCTTTTAAGAGATAGTGCTGCATTTCTTATGAGCTATATGAGCAAATTGCCGTAAACGTATGGTTCTATTGTTGCTTATAAACATAGACTTAGCCTACTTGGAAAGCTACTAAAATAAGTTATCTCATCACTGCAATAAATTGTATCTCTATCGGGATAAGTAGCATTTTAGGCCGCACCCCATGGAGGGGATTTTGCCTGTTTAAACCTACTTCTAGACTTCCTAACATTATGTTTTTAGGACTTTTCCGTTTATTCTATATATATATAAACGAAGCGTAGTTTAAGTTAATTCTGATAGTCGCTACGAGTTCCATAAACAACTTTCTTGGTAACAATTTTAGGAGATTCCACTATGGCCGATAAGCATCATCCTACCCCCATGCTTGATGAGCTAGAGAAAGGCCCTTGGCCTAGTTTCATTTCTGGTTTTAAACGTCTTCGCGACCAACATCCAGATGCAAGAATTAATGGTGTAGCGAACTCACTTTTGGGTCAGCTAGAGCATTCATATGAAACTCGTAAAGGTTATTGGAAAGGTGGAACCGTTTCAGTATTTGGATACGGCAGTGGAATCATTCCACGTTTCTCAGAAGTGGGCGCGGCATTTCCTGAATCTAGAGAATTCCACACACTCCGTGTACAACCCCCAGCTGGCAATTACTACTCAACAGATATGTTACGTCAATTAGGTGACAGTTGGGAAAAATGGGGCTCAGGACTCGTAACGTTCCATGGCCAAACCGGCAACATTATGTTTATCGGTGCAAATACTGATAACACACAACATTTCTTTGATGAGATTAATGAATACGGATGGGATCTTGGGGGTGCAGGACCATGCGTACGTACAGGAATGTCTTGTGTAGGTTCAGCACGTTGTGAAATGTCTAATGCAGATGAAATGAAAATTCATCGTACGCTTTTAAACAACTTTACAGATGATGTGCATCGTCCAGCATTACCATACAAATTTAAATTTAAAGTTTCGGGCTGTCCAAACGATTGCATGAATGCAATTGAACGTGCTGACTTTGCCATAATTGGTACTTGGCGCGACGACATGAAAGTTGATCAAGAAGAAGTTAAGAAGTTTGTAAATCGCAAAGGCCGCCAGTATGTAATTGATAATGTAATTACACGTTGCCCAACTCAAGCGCTTGCACTTAAAGATGACGACACACTTGACGTAAACAACAAAGATTGCGTGCGTTGCATGCACTGTTTAAACGTTATGGTGAAGGCATTATCTCCAGGTGATGACAAAGGTGTTTCTATCCTTATGGGCGGCAAACGTACCCTTAAGATCGGTGACTTAATGGGAACCGTAGTGATCCCTTTCATGAAACTCGACTCTGACGAAGATTATGAAAAGATTGTTGAGCTTGCTGAAGAAACCATCGACTTCTGGGCAGAAAACGGATTAGAGCACGAGCGTTGCGGTGAAATGATTGAGCGTATTGGCTTAGTTAATTTCCTAGAAGGCGTTGATGTAGATGTTGATCCAAATATGGTGACTGAGCCTCGTCAAAGTTCTTACATTCGCATGGATGGATGGGACGAAGAAGCTGAAAAATGGTTCCAGAAAAAGTCTGAAGAAAAACAAGCTGCTGCTAGTTAATCACAAGACGATACGAATCTAATTACAACTTAAAAAAAGATATAAACGGAGAACATACATGGCGCAAGATCATCGTCCACCAATAGAATCAGGAGTGCCAGACGGATTCCAATACATGCATCCTGTGATGCGAAAAAACTATGGCCTATGGGACTACCATGAGCATCCACGTCCTGGCGTTTTACTTCACGTTGCTGATAACGGCGAAAAGATTTGGACAGTGCGTGCAGGTACACAACGTATCTTAGACGTATTCACACTTCGCACCTTATGCGACATTGGTGACGAGTTTGCAGACGGTTATGTTCGCTTCACTATTCGCAGCAACATTGAATACATGATTGCTGATGAAACTAAAGTGCAACCGTTAATTGATAAACTTGAGTCAGAAGGCTTTGTTGTTGGCGGAACTAAAAACTCTGTTGCAATGATCTCTCATACCCAAGGTTGGTTGCACTGTGACATTCCTGGAACGGATGCATCTGGAGTGGTTAAAGCCATGATGGATGAACTAATTGATGAATTCCGTGAAAACAACATGCCTAACCGCGTACATATCACAACCTCTTGCTGCCAGATTAACTGTGGCGGACAAGGTGATATTGCGATCAATGTTCAACATACCAAGCCACCAAAAATTAATCATGACCTGGTATCTAATGTATGTGAACGACCATCTGTAGTTGCACGTTGCCCAGTAGCTGCAATTCGACCTGCAATGGTCAACGGCAAGCCTTCATTAGAAGTCGATGAGAAAAAATGCATTTGCTGTGGTGCGTGTTACCCACCATGCCCTCCAATGCAAATTAATGATGCTGAACACACTAAACTCGCTGTATGGGTGGGTGGCAATCACTCCAATGCGCGCGGCAAGCCTACCTTCCAAAAGTTAGTAGCTGCTGGTATTCCTAATAACCCACCACGCTGGCCTGAAGCCACTGCGATTGTTAAACGCATTCTGCTTGCCTACCGTGATGACGCAAAAGATTGGGAGCGCATGAACGATTGGGTTGAGCGAATTGGTTGGCCTCGTTTCTTTGAAAAAACCGGTTTACCTTTCACTAAATTCCACATTGATAACTGGCGTGGTGCACGTCGCAGCTTAAACGCTTCGACACACATCCGTTTCTAATTAGGAGTCTCTGTGAAATTTGGAATCGTAATCAACGAAGGGCCGTATACGCATCAAGCATCTGACTCTGCATTACAGTTTGTAAAATCAGCTTTAGATAAAGGTCACGAAATTTATCGTATCTTTTTCTATCATGATGGCGTTAATAACGGAACTGACTTAGGCGTACCCCCTCAAGATGACCGCAACCTTCCAAACGAATGGTCTGAATTGGCTGAAAAGCACAGTTTAGACTTAGTCGTTTGCGTAGCCGCCGCACAACGACGTGGCATGCTCGATGAAGATGAGAGCAAACGAAACGGCAAAACCTCAAATAACTTAATTAAAGGTTTTCGAATTTCAGGGTTAGGTCAATTAATCGAAGCTGGCATCCAAGCGGATCGTCTAGTTACCTTTGGAGATTAAGAATGTCAGAAGAAGGCATCGTAAAGAAATTTTGTTACCTGAACCGTAAGGCTCCTTACGGCACAATCTACGCACTAGAATCATTAGAAGTTGTACTCATTGCTGCGGCATTTGACCAAGATATTAGCCTAGTGTTTGCAGATGATGGCGTATACCAACTTACTAAGAATCAAGAAACTGATGGCATTGGCATGAAGAATTTCTCCAAAACCTATAGTGCACTTGGAGACTACGACATTAAAAAGATTTACGTAGAAAAAGAATCTTTAGATGAGCGTGGTTTAACCGCTGATGATCTACAAGCTTTAGTCTATGAAGACGAAGATGATGATTGGGCAGAAAAAAATTCATTATTTGTTGTTGATCGTGCGGAACTCACCAGCATTATCGACGCGCAAGATGTGGTTTTGAGTTTCTAATAGAAAAGTAATATTAATTATAGCTATTTGTGAACCACTAAGTTTTTTATAGGAAGTTAATCATGTCAGCATTACATACCGTCAACAAATCTCCTTTCGAGCGCAATACTTTAGAGTCTTGTTTACGTTTAGCTGCTAAAGGCAGCGCAGTTCTTTTATTTGAAGATGGTGTTATTGGCGCGATGAAAAACACCAAACATTCAGATGCCGTTGCTAATGCAATGAGCGATATTTCATTTTATGTATTAGGTCCCGATATCAAAGCCCGTGGCCTAAACGATAGCAATGTAATTGATGGTATTAAAGTTATCGATTATGACGGCTTCGTAGATCTAACGACCGAACATCATACTGTTCAGTCTTGGCTTTAATTATTTTAATAACGTTAGGTAAATTTAGGAGAGTCGTATGCCCTTAGAAGTAAATGGTCAGTCTTTTGAAACTGATGAAGAAGGTTATTTAGCAGACCTTAACCAATGGCAACCAGACCTAGCTGAAGCAATGGCTGTAGCAGATGGTGCAGAATTAAGCGAAAACCACTGGGAAGTAATTAACTTCTTACGTGAGTACTACGAAGAGTATCAAATTGCTCCGGCAGTACGCGTGCTTACCAAAGCTATCGGCAAGAAACTAGGTAAAGACAAAGGTAACAGCAAATACTTGTATGAGTTGTTTCCATATGGTCCAGCTAAACAAGCTTGCAAATATGCAGGCCTGCCAAAGCCAACTGGCTGCGTTTAGCAATTAAGAAGTTTAGTCGCCGAGGATTGTTTTTTTAACACTCCTCGGTATTTCTTCAGTTTTAACTTAGTTGTTTTATCGCCGCCATGTTTTATACAAACATGTGTGCCCTAGGATTCACTATTCATGTCACTTTTAACCGCAACATTCACATTCTTGTTCTATATAGCGACCGCTATATTAATAATATTTGTTGCGCGTAAAGTCTGGGTTTACGCGAAAACGCCTGCCCCACTAAAAATACCAACCACACCAGCACCAACAACACGCGCAGGTGTTGCATTTAGGATGGTTAAAGAAGTCACCATCTTTGAAAGCTTATTTAAATCTAATAAATGGATTTGGCTATTTGGTTGGATTTTCCATTTTGGATTATTTTTAGTTTTACTGAGACATCTCCGTTATTTCACCGACCCTGTTTGGGGTTGGGTGGTCTTCATACAGCCATTTGGCAAGTATGCTGCATTCATGATGATTATTGGCCTAGCTGGCCTATTAGCGCGCCGAATTTTAGTTGACCGTGTACGGTACATATCCGCACCTTCTGATCACCTAATGTTATTGTTACTCATTGCCATTGGCGTAAGCGGGGCACTGATGACTTTTGTCGAGCACACCGACATCGTTTCATTAAAATCGTTTTTAATTGGCTTAATGACATTCGCTTGGGCAACTGAAGCAGGTTTAACCGCTATGCCTAATGATTTACTTTTAATTGTGCATTTGAGTTTAGTTATTTTATTAATGATTATTTTCCCATTCAGCAAACTGTTACATGCTCCGGGCCTGTTCTTTAGCCCAACACGCAACCAAGTAGACAACCCTCGCGAACAACGACACATCGCAGATTGGGCTAAAAAACTTGACTCTAATAAGGCAAACTAAAAATGGCTGCTGCAGAATTCGACACACCAGAACTTAAAGAATATCCCGTCATACCACGCCTGAAAGAAGGTGTGATGAAACACAGTCAACCTTATACCGCCAAATCTGAATTCCAAGAAAAACTAGGTTTCCCAGGCGAGCTAGTGGATAACTGGCAGCAAGTCGCTATCGACAAAATGGGAGAGCTAAATAAAAAATACCGCTCATTAGGCGTGTACTTAGACTCATGCGTAAAATGTGGCGCATGCACAGACAAGTGCCATTACTATTTAGGCACAACTGACCCTAAAAACATGCCAGTGGCACGCCAAGACTTATTTCGCAAAGTTTATCGTCGCTATTTCACCCTGCCTGGAAAACTGTTTCCAAAGTTAGTTGGCGCAGAAGATTTAACAAAAGAAGTATTAGATGATTGGTACAGCTATTTCCATCAATGCTCACAGTGTCGTCGTTGTTCGGTTTATTGCCCATACGGAATTGATACTGCAGAAATATCTATGGCAGCACGTGAAGTTATGGATACGGTGGGTGTAGGGCAAAAATACTGCAATGAAATTATTGGCAAAGCACAAACTATTGGTAATAACCTTGGCTTACCTGAACCTGCGCTAGTAAACACCTTAGAAGGCTTAGAAGAAGACGTAGAAGATGAAACTGGAGTAAAGGTTAGATTTCCAGTCGATGAAAAAGGTGCTGACGTATTATTAATCACTCCTTCTGCAGACTTCTTTGCTGAACCTCATATCGATGGTTTGATTGGCTATGGTAAAGTATTTCATCAAGCTGGCATTTCATGGACATTAAGCTCATATGCTAGTGAAGCCGCTAATTTCGGTATGTTTATTGGCAGTTATGAAAACATGCAGAAACTTGCATTGCGCATACGCCAAGCAGCGTTAGACCTAGGTGTTAAGAGAATAGTATTTGGTGAATGTGGTCATGCATGGCGTGTTGCTTATTCATTCTTAAACACACTAGCCGGTCCATTTGATTTTCTGGATCCTAATTATCCAGTACCGCAACATATTTGCGAAGTGACTCATGGCTTAATTAATGAAGGCAAATTAACCTTAGACCCATCCCTAAATGATGACATGGTCATTACCTATCACGACTCCTGCAATGTGGCTCGTGCTTCACGCATGGGAGATACCCCAGGTGGTCAGTTTGAGATCCCAAGAGACATTATTAAAGCGGTATGTAATAACTATGTAGACATGCCAAGTTATTCCATCAAGGAAGGTACCTACTGTTGTGGCGGCGGCGGTGGCCTATTGACCGACGATTTGATTGAACTGCGTGTGAAGGGCTCAATGCCCCGTATGGAAGCGCTTAAGAGTGTTGTTGACGAATATGGGGTAACCCATATGGCTGCAATCTGTGCCATTTGTAAGAGTCAATTCTCAAAGGTTTTCCCTTATTATGACTTCTCAATGGACCAAATTATTAGCCTGCATCAACTAGTAAGTAATGCGATTGTACTGACACCTGAAAATGCCACTGAAGACAATGATGGCGGCAATGACACAGACGATGAAAACCAGGCTGAAGCGGCTTAAATATAAATTTATTTTTTACATAGAAATACAAATACATAAGAGTTAGGAGCTATACATGGCAAGTTCTAAAGAAGACATGGACCATAAACTTACATTTAGAATGTATGAAGATGGCGATTACACTTGGGGTAATTTTGGTGACCAGATCTTTAAAGAAGATACTTCACATAAATGCCCGACCTATGTACATCGCACACCACCTTGCCAAGGTAGTTGCCCTTCTGGTGAAGATATTCGTGGATGGCTGCAAATTGTACGTGGCATAGAAAAGCCACAAAAAGAAGATATGAGCATGCAGGAGTACGCCTTCCTTCGTTCTACCGATGCAAACCCTTTCCCTTCTATGATGGGTCGAGTTTGCCCCGCTCCATGCCAAGATGGTTGTAACCGTAATCATGTAGAAGATTTTGTTGGTATCAACGCCGTAGAACAATACATAGGCGACACAGCAGTTGAACAAGATTTTAAATTCGAAGCACCCGCAAAACTAACAGGTAAGTCTGTAGCGATTATTGGTGGTGGACCTGCTGGATTGGCTGCAGCCTATCAGTTACGCCGCATGGGCCATGCAAGTGTAATTTTTGATGACCATGAAGAACTTGGCGGCATGTTTCGTTATGGTATCCCCGGTTACCGAACACCACGTAAACATCTAAATCACGAAATTAAACGCATTATTGATATGGGCAACATTGAAACCCGTATGAACACTCGTGTTGGTAAAGATGTATCTGTCGAAGAAGTTGAAAAAGAATTTGATGCAGTGTTATGGGCACTTGGTTGTCAGTCTGGACGAGGATTACCTGTAGACGGTGGTGACGCTCCTAACTGTGTTGCCGGTGTAAAATTCCTAGAAGCATTTAACACAGGTCGTTTGCAAGTTACTGCAGATCGTGTGGTATGCGTAGGTGGTGGCGATACTTCTATTGACGTAGTATCGGTTGCTCGCCGACTTGGACGCATTGAAAAACTAAACAAAGAAGAAGCACCAGAACATGTAATTGGTGGTTACGTTGCACATGACGCAGCCTATGCTGCAGCACGTGAAGGTGCTCAAGTAACTCTTACTTCTTTATTCCCTAAAGCTGAAATGACTGCCGCTGAACATGAAGTACATGATGCGCAGCGTGAAGGTGTAACGATTAAAGATGGTGTGATGCCAGTTAAAGTCATCTTAGGTGATGATGGTCGCGCCATTGCACTTCGCATGGCCACATGTGAAATGGTAGATAACCGCCCTACTCCTGTTGAAGGCACTGAGTTTGATATTGAATGTGATCTAATTGTTTCTGCGATTGGTCAAGGTGGTGACTTAGAAGGTCTCGAAGAATTCAATAACGGCCGCGGTCTTATTGATGCAGATAAGTTCTATGCAATTCCAGAACGTGAAGGACATTTTGTAGCTGGCGACATTATTCGCCCACACTTACTTACCACTGCCATTGGACAAGCGTCTATTGCAGCAGAAAGTATTAACTACTACTTCAACGACACTGAAATCAGAAAACGTCCTAAAGTAGACGTACATCATTTTGATTTATTAGAAAAACTACAAGAATCTGGTCTTGAACCTGCAGAATACGCAGCAGGCGAACATTGGGGAACTGATGAATCTAAATTCTCAGTACACAACTTTGAAGACCGTGCTGCACAAGAGATTATTCCTTACGATGAATTATTCTTAGGCCACTTCCCTTTCACTCCGCGTTTATTACGTGAAGAACATGGTCCAGACGCTGAAGAAGTACTTGGTCACTTTGAGGAACGCATGAAAAACTTTAGTGACGAGCAAGCCATTGAAGAAGCAGGCCGTTGCATGAGTTGTGGAATGTGCTTTGAGTGTGATAACTGCGTGGTCTACTGCCCTCAAGATGCTGTATTCCGCGTCAAGAAAGATGAATCAACCACAGGACGTTATGTCGACACTGATTACAACAAATGCATTGGTTGTCATATCTGTGCAGACGTTTGTCCTACCGGTTATATTGATATGGCTCTTGGACATTAAGTTAAGTTCATTAACAAAGGAATTATAGAAGGCCATAACTTGGCCTTTAATGAGGATCATTTGATTACTTACCTATGCGCACATTTTTGGAAAAATATTTTAGCTATTTATTATTAGTTATTACCTTAGCTTTCTGCGTTATGGGAATTAGTATCGTATTTGCAGACAACTCTGCAGAAATTCCCCCTCCCAAGCAAAAATATAATGAAGAAACCGTGTGTGTAGAGCCCGTAGAGGTTATGCGCAAACAGCATTTTGAATTTGTGTTAGATCATCGTGATAAAACCGTTATCGATGGTATTCGTACTAAAAAGCATAGCTTAATTGAATGTATTGATTGCCACATCACGGCAAATGTTCAAGGTGAATTCGCTCGCTATTCTGAAGACACCCATTTTTGCGCTAGCTGTCACCAATATACAGCTGTAAACATTGATTGTTTTCAATGTCATGCAGATCGACCTGAAGAGGCGATTCGCAAAGCCAAAAACCCAAACCAAACGGTAGATCATCCTAAAAACGATCAGCAAGCCTTAAAAGACTACCTCGAGCTAAGTAATATAAATTCACACTGATACTCATTTTGTGACTCGATTTGTATTAAAATAACAAACCTTCAAAGCACTACAATAAAACATGCGTTACAAACTAGACATTGACACTAATATCGACAACGTCCTAAATGATGCTGATGCGGTCACAATCGATGAAGCTGTCTATCAAGTAAATGATGGGCAAGTAAGTGGTCACATAGACACCAGCAAACGTAGCTTCTTACGTAGCGCAGCGGCAGTAGGCACGCTGACCATAGCTCCTGGAGTAATGCTATACCAAACCGCATCCGCCAAACCTGCAGAACAAGCCGTAAGTAGCCAGCAAAGATGGGGCATGTTGGTGAATACCAATGTATGCCAAGAAGACTGTGATGCTTGTGTAACAGCATGTAATGAAGAGCATGGCTTATGGGATTTAGGCCGTCCCGAAACCGATGCACAATGGATTCGCAAATTAAATGTCACTGACAATACTACTGGCCACGTTACCTCTTTACCAATGATGTGCCAACACTGCGAAGAACCTCCATGTGTAGATGTATGCCCTACTGGCGCTTCGTTTAAGCGTGAAGATGGCATCGTACTCGTCAATGCACACACTTGTATTGGTTGTCGTTATTGCATGATGGCATGTCCGTATAAGGCACGCTCTTTCATACATGAACCGCTAGAAGATCAATTACCTCATGCACCGCGTGGCAAAGGTACGGTAGAAAGCTGCACACTATGTGTACACAAAGTAGATAATGGCGAAAACAACACAGCCTGTGCCGAAGCCTGTGCAAAAGACGGCCATCAAGCGCTTTTATTTGGCGATTTAAATGATCCAAATAGTGAAATTTCTAAACAACTAGAACAGCATGGTGGCGTACAAATTCGCGCCGACTTGAATCTCAACACAGGTGTTCGTTACCAAGGCCTATAAAAAGAAGGCTCAGTTAATTTAAGTTAACTATATTTAAGCTAAGAATAAGAAAAATGATTGAAACTACTCGCTTCAGCTCACTCGCAGCAAAATCTGCTCAGTATTGGATTCTATTAGCAGGATTAGGGCTCGCTGCCGCAGTTGGTTACTTATCTTCACACCATATGGATTCTACCGGTCACTACATATCCGGTATGACCAACCAAATTGTTTGGGGATTCCCCCATGTAGTTGCTATCTTTTTAATTGTTGCTGCCTCGGGTGCACTTAATGTTGCATCAATATCCTCAGTATTTGGAAAATATGACTATAAACCCTTAGCACGAATATCAGCGCTACTTGCCATCGCATTATTAATAGGTGGCTTAGCAATATTAGTATTAGATTTAGGCAGACCTGATCGCTTAATTGTAGCGATGACAAAATATAATTTTAAATCTATCTTTGCCTGGAATATTTTCTTATACACAGGCTTTATCATTATCACAGGTATCTACCTATGGATGATGATGGAACGCAAGATGAATAAATTCAGTAAAACTGCTGGTTTATTTGCGTTTATTTGGCGACTAATACTGACCACAGGTACCGGTTCAATTTTTGGTTTCTTAGTGGCTCGTCAAGCCTATGATGCCGCTATCATGGCTCCAATGTTTGTCATCATGTCTTTTGCGTTTGGTATGGCTGTATTTATTCTTGTGTTACAGGCCAGCTATAAATGGAGTAATCGAAAATTAGGGGATGCCATACTCAATAAACTTAGAAAACTGTTAGGCATATTTGTTGCGGCAGTATTCTATTTTGTAGTGGCATATCATCTTACTAATCTCTATGCGACAGAACACCATGGTATCGAAGCGTTCATTCTGATGAGTGGTGGAATTTACACTTTCCTATTCTGGGTTGCACACATTGCACTGGGTTGCTTAGTCCCATTAGCGTTAGTATTTATTAAACCTATGAGCCAGTGTCGCAACTGTTTAACCATCGCTTCTATACTTGTCATACTTGGTGGGTTAGCTCAGTTATATGTATTAATCATTGGCGGCCAAGCCTATCCACTTGTTCTCTTCCCAGGCATGGAAGTATCGAGCAGCTTTTATGATGGCGTTGTAGCTGAGTATGCACCGAGTATTTGGGAAATCTTGCTAGGCATTGGTGGCACTTGTATTGCGTTGCTAATTGTCACAGTTGGGGTTGCAGTTCTTGATTTGCTCCCAGAAAGCCTATCTGACAAAGCCTTAGAATTGAGCACAGCAAAATCATCTTAATTCGGATAGCACCACAGTGCTTTAAATAATTATCGTGGCACACTTTCTAATATCTGCCGCAAATAAATCATCTGGCAAAACTGTTTTATCTATTGGAATTTCAGCAGCGTTACATAAACGTGGTTTAAAAGTGCAAACTTTTAAAAAAGGTCCTGATTACATTGATCCAATGTGGTTAGCCAAAGCGACTAATCGTAATAGTTACAATCTGGATTTTTGGACGCAATCCAAAAACGAAATCAAATCCATTCTAAGCACTAATAGCCAAGACGCTGATATCAGTATTATCGAGGGTAATAAAGGCTTACATGATGGTCTCGCAGCAGATGGTAGCAACAGTAATGCCGCTCTAGCAAAGCTTCTCCATGCGCCTGTAGTTCTAGTATTAGACACCCGTGGCACCATAAGGGGAGTTGCACCTTTATTGCTCGGTTATCAACAATTTGACCCTGCAGTAAACATCGCAGGTGTAATTTTAAATTTTGTCGGTGGCGAAAGACATGCTGCCAAACTTAAAACTGTTATTGAACGCTATACGGATATTCCAATTTTAGGAATGGTGCAACGTAGCGCTGAACTTGAGCTCGTTGAACGCTATTTAGGCCTGATGCCAAGCAACGAAGATAACTATGCAGAAATGAAAGTTTCACGTATTGCAGATATTATCGCTGCACAAGTTGATCTAGATAGACTTACTAGCATTGCTAATTCAGCCAGCCCTATACAAGCTAATGAAAAACAAAAAATACCCAAACAATTTGATCTAAAAATTGCTTACGCAAAAGATGAAGCATTTGGATTTTACTATGCTGATGACTTAGATGCTTTTCATCGCCATGGCGTTCAACTGATTCCTTTTGATACTTTGCATGACCAAGCACTGCCTGAAGCAGACGCATTATTTATTGGCGGCGGCTTTCCAGAAAAACGTCTTCAGGAACTTTCCGCCAACACAAAAATGAAACAAGCTATACATAGTGCTATCGAAAATAATATGCCCACATATGCAGAGTGTGGTGGTTTAATGTACTTAAGTGATTCCATACTGCATGAAGATCAACGCGGCAAAATGGTAGGCATAATTCATGGGGACTGTGTAATGAATGAAAAGCCCATTGGTCGCGGCTATACATTATTAAACAGCAAACCAAATCATCCATGGAAAGTAAGCCATGATATGGAGACCCCTGGCCACGAATTCCATTACTCAAAGCTTACCAATACCCTCAAAGATACAAACTATGCTTACCAAGTGAATCGTGGCTTTGGAGTGAATGGGGATGATGATGGCATTCTCTATAAAAACTTACTCGCTTGTTACGCTCACCAAAGAAATACACAACAAAATCAATGGATTTTAAATTTTTTAGAGTTTATTAAATCCAACGTCTAGATGTACTACAATTAGCTTTCTATAGAAAAAACTATTTACGACCCTTATGACAATTGAAGTAACAGAAATTGCAGCTAATCAAATAAAAAAAGCTGCCGTAGAATCAAAATTAGAGAATGCCGCTCTTCGCTTAGCTGCAACACGCAAAGATGATAATTCGATTCATTATGGCCTCGGCTTCGATGATATTGGTTCAAGTAACGAGAAAGATCATTCTTTCAACTCGAATGGTGTTGAAATTGTCGTGGCGGATTCTAGCATCGAACTATTAACGGGAACGACGCTAGATTATGTTGAATTAGAGCCCAAACAATTTCATTTCGTATTTTTAAATCCAAACGATCCCAACTACAGCCCACCCACTGAGACATAATCAATTCAAAGCAAGAAATTATAATGAATACTAAAAAGTTTATCCTCGCCTTAGTTTCAGTTTTCATTTTCATCTCAGCATTTGATTATTTCTTGCATGCTGTTTTCATGAAAAGCGCGTACCAACAGACCGCAAACTTATGGCGGCCTGAAGAAGCAATGCAGGCTTATGGAATCTGGCTTATGTTAGGACAATTTATTATGTCCTTAGGCTTTGTTGCCCTTTTCACCAAAGCATTCAAGCGTGGCGGTGTTATAGAAGGTGCGGTATATGGTCTGCTAATAGCTATATTTATCTGTGGGCATTATTTAATTGGGTATGCAGTTTCTCCGTACCCCACGAGCATGCTAATTACCTGGGTAGTTGCCACCAGTATTGAACTGATACTGGCTGGAATGATTGTTGCGTTTATTTATAAATCAAAAAGCCATCACACATGAGTCTATAATGAGAAAATTTCTTTCATTTATAATTCTACTGCTCCTAATTGTTGGGATTATTGGTTATTTTTTGCCAACTAATTTTTCTGTCAGCAAGACAACTAACATTTCATCTAGCTCTGCACACATACATGAATTTGTTGGCGACCTTAATAAGTGGCAGTCTTGGACTGCTTGGACGGGAGAAGATCCTGAGATAGAAATTACAATCAATGAACGCACGACAGGTATTGGTGCTAGTCAAAGTTGGACCGATAAACATGGTGGCGGCTCATTAACCTTTACTTCATGGTCACCTGAAAAAGGCATTGAATATGATTTATTCTTTCAAGGCGGAAAGTATAAGAGTAAAAGCGCAATCCAATATGACACTTCATCCCAAACACGCACTCGCGTTCATTGGACTTTAGAGGGTGATATGAATATGCCTATTATTGGTGGCTACTTTGCCTTATTTATGAAGCACTCAATTGGCAAGATGTTTGATGATGGATTAAGCCGCTTAAAAGCCATTGTCGAAAAAGATAAATAGTCTGTTTTAATCCCATTCCATCTCACCCCTATAAAAAACAAGCCTATACCAAACCTGGATCAGTAGCAGATCCTGACCACTAGAGCATTCTGCCTTACTAACGGTCTGCTGACATATTCGGCTAACCCCGTGAAATCGCTACACTCTAGTTATATAGGAATGATTTCATAGACGGGGGCATCGATGCATTACAACAAGTTATACCACCCAATCAAATTCACAGATTCATTACGCATATTCGCCCTAATGCTGACAGTGATGCTGACAGCCTGTGCGACACAATATGAAGCGGATGCAGATGCCGACCAGCTTGTAATAGCGATGCAAGATTTGCCTGAAGTAAAACCATACTTAGCAAATGTGCATTTTCATCCAGAAGCCCAAACTAAAGGTGCTGGTAAAATAGAAGCAGAAAATGCAGATGATCGTAATTTAACAAAAATAATCATCCCTGAAGATCAAATGTTAAATCTTGCGGGCCATGCAAGCATATTTCGCTGGTTTAAGGATGATGGCAATCATGGTGATTTACCAGAATTAAACGTGCATGCACGAATTTATAAATTAGACCATTCAATTCGAGTTGTAAAAGGCCGCATGCAACCTATTGCTACATCAAAAATTGAAGTGTTTATTACAGACTCAGATAACAACAGGATTTATGAAAGTGTATTTACAGGTGAAGGTGAAGGCGATGAAGGTAAAATACTACGTAGTAAACGTGAAACACAAGATATCTATGGGCAAGCGATATATAAATCTATGGTGATTGCATTTGAGGATGCATTTGCAGATATCTCAAACGACTTAAACCTAAGACCGATTGATTTTGATATCGATGAAATCGAAATAAAAGAAGACCCTGCTGAAATTCCTCAAGCAGTTACTAATAAACCACAGCGCTCTGATCGGAAAATTGAAGAACTAGCCAATGCGATAGTAGAAGATATTTAAGTTATTATTTCAGAACTCTGAAGCAATTTGGCGACTTTAGCTATTAGCCTTACCTATCAGATACTTTGCTTTTGTGCTTTAAGCCTTCTATCACCACCAAGCCGACGATTTTTTTGACCACTAAAATGTATACCACTTGCACTGAAAGAATCTCGCCGATCATCTAAACGTCGATCGTTATGATGTTTAAATTTACATCCACAACTCTGATTGCAGCCAGGCAAAGGAAGTATTGGAGCTTCAGCAGATAGATATCGCTTACCATGAATCTTGAGTACCTCTTCACAGGCATCATAAGACATTTTAACTTCTACACAATGGTAAGGACTAATGGTTTTATTAACCGCAGCCTTAGATTCTCGCTTAGCTTTATTTAAGCGATTTTTATTCGAACGCGATGACCATATAGCCATATTCCAACTCCAAACTCCACATCATCATTATAAAGTGCGAGCTTCACAGACATGCATCCAACTGCATATCTCCACTCAAATACTACAATAATTGTAATTTAAAAATACTGATGTTTCGACTATAAATTACTTATGCCAGGTATCAATCCCTAATAAGAATAGATTTAAAGTATGGAAATTAGTTCAGGAGATGAATGTAAAATTTGAATTAGAAATCAAGTATTAACTGCGTTTGCTACAGAATAATTTCCCTTCAATATACGGGTATTTATTCTCAGAATAATCTTTGCCACGAAATTCTTCTTTATCAAATTCGTATTCAAACTCACGCGACTTACATAATTTTTCTGCTTTCGCTAACCACTTTTCATTAGCGGTTTCTAACGTCATGTTTAACACGCCGCTATATGCTAAATAGTGCTTTCCTGAACTAAGTTCAGTATGACTATATCTAGCCTGCACTTCTTCATTTGATTTTGGTAATGATAAGCACGCTGCACAGAAACTCACTATTAATGAGCAACCTACAACCAATCTGAATAATTTAAAATTCAACAATATAAAACCAAGTTATTGAAAGAAGAACTAAGAAGATAATTATCTGCGACCTAGGCGCGAATGGATACCGCGCCTAGTACAGAATCGGGTCGGCGGTTAAAATTTGCCGATAATAGCAACACCAATAATGACGCAAGGAATTACCATCGCTGCCACTACTAACATTGTTTTTACGAATTCGTCCATTAGCCTACTCCTGTGAATATATTTTTTATTTGAATATAAGGACCATACGCCCTTATGAGGCAGCTCTAGCCCCATTACACTCATTATCGCTAAAGCTAGGCCGACCTACAAGATTACTGATAATTTATTGTTTATATTCATGTTGCAGGGCTGAAATTCACAAAAAATCCATCTATCCCAATTGGTCCATGAGGCTAACAAACCCCAGCAAAGCCTTTGAACTCGATATAATCCTTCAGAACCTAATTTATCCAACAAAGTAGCCCCTTTTTCAAATCAAAATCTACCCATGAAGATCCAGATATACACAGAAAATAGAAGGAAAAGGAAACGATCGAATAAACGAAAAAAATCTACCCTCACTACCCTCGCCGGAACCATTGCTAAAACTATAAGATGGATCCGCAACCTGCTGCTTTTTCTCATAGCCTTAAGCCTGCTCGCCACCTTAGCCTTACGCTGGGTGAATCCTCCCTATACTAGCTTCATGATCGCACAAAGAATATCTACCGACTTTGTTCCCTATACTATTAACTGGGTTCCGTTAAATGAGATATCTCCACACTTATTAATTGCTGTGGTGGCCTCAGAAGACCAAAAATTTCCAAAGCATCATGGTTTTGATTTAAAAGCCATACAATCTGCAATAGAAGCAAATAAAACCCACAAACAATTACGAGGCGCCAGTACTATTACACAGCAAGTTGCCAAAAATATTTTTCTTTGGCCAAATAAGAGCTTATTTAGAAAAGGTCTTGAAGCTTATTTTTCATTACTAATTGAAATACTCTGGCCAAAATGGCGCATCTTAGAAGTCTATTTAAATGTTGCAGAATTCGGACCAAATATTTTTGGAGCAAAAAATGCTGCTTATACACATTTTAATAAGCATACTAATCAACTCACTGAACATGAGGCTTCTATACTTGCAGCTGTGCTACCCAATCCGCATAAATTACGTGCTTCTCAACCCTCAAATTATGTACAACAACGTGCGCAGCATATTACTGCCCAAGCACGCTCGCTTGGTGGTGTGAAATATTTAAAAAGTATCTGGTAATAAGAACATCTAACTCAACCTTAATCTCTAAAGATTATAGAAACACACAAATAAAAAACATATTAGAATAAATAGCATGAGCAAATTACAAAACAAAAGCACAATTGATAATGATTATTTATCTACACTATCAAAAGAAGATCTGAGAACATTTTTATGCTCTTTAAAAACTTGGACACAAAAAATACGTGCTGGCGAACTATCAGCGAGTATTCCAGTTTCTGATCACACCGAAATTACCGATCTAAGCATAGACATTAACTTTGTTGGCGAAATGCTGTCTTCTCTCTCTCGCGATGCAGAGCAACAACTGCAATATCACACAAAACATATTGCACAAAAAAATAAGTCTCTGGAAACGTTATATGATGTTGTAACTAGCATTAATATGACACGTGACATACAAACCTTACTTACACATTTTTTACATACTATGACCGAGCTTGTAAGTGCTCATGCTGCAGCTGTGTATCTTGAAGAAGAAAAAAACACCTGCTCGTTAATAGCTGAGCTAGGTACAGATGCAAACTTTAATAACCGTCATCCCTATTTGCCAGAAAATAATGAAAATAACCAGCAAACCATCCCGGTTAGCATTACTCCCTGCCCTAATGAAATTTCGGAAAATTACTTCGATAACCAAAATATATCAATATTAATAGTTCCACTTCAGTATCGAGGTAAGCTCTTGGGTGCATACAACCTATATATTGATAAAAATAGATTTGCAGATAAAAGTGAGTACCAAGACTTGTTTACTAACATTGGACGACATCTTGGTATCGCGATTGAAAAAGCTCGCTTAGATGAAGAAGCCAATACGTATAATATCGTTCGTGAACGAAGTAGTTTCGCAAATGAGTTGCATGACTCATTAGCCCAAACCCTTGCCAGTATTAAATATCAGATTCGCGTCTTAGATGAAACCATTCACCAAGAAGATGAGGAAGCTACCTGGCAAGAGCTAGAGAGAATCGAGACCTCGATAGATGAAGCCCATTCAGAGTTACGGGCATTAATTGCCCATTTCCGCTTACCCGTGGGCGAACATAGCTTAACGGGCTCTGTGGAGCAGATTGTTGAGCGTTTCAAACAAGGTTCTGGTGAAATGCAAGTATATTTACAAAAAGAATGGCCCAATACCAACTTACCCACTCAAGTTGAATTACAGGTTATTCGCATTATTCAAGAAGCGCTTACCAATGCACGCAAGCACAGTGAGGCCAATGTAGTGCGCGTATGGATGCGAGGCGATGAAAATGGCCATTATATTGTTTTGATTGAAGACGATGGAGTGGGCATCTCAGAACGCAACAAACAAAATTCTGTCGGTGAACATGTGGGGCTTAGCGTAATGGAAGACCGCGCCAGCAGAATTGGTGGTACACTCACTGTCGAAGGAGAAACTGGTGAAGGTGTTCAGGTTCGTCTAGAATTTGATTATCTACCAGATGCTCTACAAGATGAAAATTACAATCAAAATATAAGCCAAAATTTATGACTCCTGAAACCGCACTCCGTATCGTTGTAATAGACGACCACACCCTATTTCGTGAAGGCTTACAAAGCCTACTTGGCCGCCATGGTATTGAGGTAGTCGCCTCGGTTGGGGATGGACGAGAAGGAATTCGCTTAGCCCAAGAGCTACGACCTGACATTGTACTTTTAGATATGCGTATGCCAACCATGAGTGGTCTTGAAGTACTTAAACAATTTCAACAAGTGAAGTTTGAACCACCCGTCGCTATGCTCACCACGAGCGGTGACGAACGTGACTTAGTTGAAGCTTTACGTAATGGTGCTAAAGGTTACTTACTAAAAGATATGGAGCCGGATGATGTCGTGGCTGCATTACGTGAGATAATTGGAGGCGAAACAGTTGTTGCCCCTAACCTCACGCAGATACTCGCGAAAGTAGTTAAAGGCGAAGACCCATTAGAACCAGAACCCAGCCCTCTAGATAATTTAACGCCAAGAGAACGGGAGATTCTAAGCCTGTTAGCAGAAGGACAAAGCAATAAAGTAATTGCCAGAAATCTTGGTATCTCAGATGGCACGGTAAAATTGCATGTAAAAGCCATTTTAAGAAAGCTAAATATACATTCCCGTGTCGAAGCAGCTGTAATTGCAGTTGAGCAAGGTATTCGCGCTAAGAAAACTGACCTCAACGCTTAGTTATACCTATAGTTCGCAGCAAATGCTGCGAACTATCTTTCAGCACTTCATAGCAATATGAAAACATTCAAACAGTTAATCATCGAGCATGCACAACATGTTTCCGAGCTGATGCCGTGGGACCTTGTAGAAAAATTACTTCTACCAAGTAAGCCTATATTGCTAGATATTCGTGAAGCTGAGGAGTTCTCAGCTATGCGCATCCAAAATTCCATTAATATTCCTCGAGGCATTTTAGAATGTGCTTGTGATTACAACTATAGTGAAACTGTTCCTGAATTAGCAAATAATAGAAATCAGGAGATTATTATCATTTGCCGTTCTGGCAACCGCAGCGTAATGGCTGCAAGTACTATGCAAGAAATGGGTTATACCAATACCACTTCACTCAAGACTGGATTAAAAGGTTGGAATGATTATGATCAACCACTCGTAGATAGTAATGAAAATAAAGTCGATGCTGAAATTGCAGATACCTTTCTCAACCCAGAAATAAAACCTGAACAGACAACACCCACTTAAAGCACATAACTTAAACTACTATGCGACCTTGGAAACGAAATAGACTAGCACTGGCGCTGACAATCGTATTGTCCGTAATAACCATTAACTTGCCAATGTTAACATTGGGCCAAGCGCTCTCACTGATTGCGCTATTTGTAATTTTATTTGCAGCGTATGTGCTGCTTTGGAATTCTTACAAAAACAAGTAATGGCTAAAAAAGCTAAAATTTGGTTACTCATCATATTAGCCACCATTATCTTAGCCTACTACCTCTCGCCGCCGCGTAACCTCACTATCCAGATTGATGCCAAGCCACAAGGAGTAGAAGAATTTTATGTTGAAATAACTTCCTCAAGAGCTAATCTTCATGGAAGCACAGTTAAGAGGGTTGCTAAGCAGCTAGTCCCCGCCAATCAAAAAACAAACATTTTCTTAAATCAAAAAAATATTCTTTGGTTTGGTAAGCTTGCTGCAAAAATTCACCACCCAGAATATTTTTGGAAAGTAGAGGGAGCAAATAATAATTATTTTTTACCAAAACTAAAGATGACCCCTATTGCATGGGCAGATGCTTTAGCAAATTCACCTCGTTGGGAAATTCAAACTCCTTCATATGAAAACCGCACTGATCAATATATTGCAGCTTCACACACACATCGAATTATCAATATGAGTCATGTCCACTACCATCTAAATTCAATGAATAATGGATTCCTAGATCTATTTCTACAAAATGTAGACGCAACTAAACTTCGAAAATCTATTGCAGTATTCGATCTAATCGTTAAAGAATTTGATGATGGCATGTTAGAAGAGAGCATTGCTACTTTTGGACCTACGGAATTCGTGCAAAAACATATTGACGAAACACATGCTGCTCTTGCAGAGATTCATGAAAAATTTAACTAAAGCCAAGGCTCACATTTTTTAATTAACTCTGCTTGGTTTGTAGCATTGAGCCTCAACCGTGCATTTCTAAGTTGGTTTTCTATCGTTCTTACTGACTTACTTAATTCTTCAGCAATTTTTTTATAACTCAATCCTTCCGCTGCAAGTCGAATTGCCACTAACTCTGATTCACTCGGTTTTTTAAACATTTGATGCATCGTCGGGTTATGCCAATAGTTACTAATACCCGCTAACGGTGCAAAGAAGTTTGTGCAAAATTGCTGCATAAATTCTACTTCCCAATTCTCCCACTTATGCTCTTTTACCGTATGATCAACACAAGAAATTCCAATCGGATCTTTCCCCCACACTAAACGCTGCATAAGCATTGATTTACTTTGTATAGAAGACAGAATTTCTCGCACCTCCCCCAACATTTCATTACTAGAGACATGCTCATATTTAACCGGAGCACGACTACGCCACACTCTTTGCATCACATCATGCTGATTTAAAAGCACTAGATTAGCAACAGAGGGGGGTTGTGTTTGCTGACTACAGTATTCTGACAAAGGTGTGTATTCAGTATCCGTTGGAGACGCAAACCCTGCATCCGCCCTACATACTGATAAGTGATTACCCATATAACTCAATGCGATACGAACGGTTTCCTTAGGATTTTCAATCGCAAGTATCATATGCGCTACACAGTCCAGCATATCACCAGGATGGCTCTGATAATTACCATCTATAAAATACTGTTTTAATGCTTTGGTAGAAGGTGGTTCTTCTTTGAAATTCATCACTATTAATTTTTTATCATCAGTAGGGGTTTATTGTCATGCTTTCTGTTTTAAAAAGCTTCAGTATGATTACACAATAATTACTTATAACACATAGCAAAAATATCATTTGCAAGGAGATCACTATGGGCATGAAGCATTATAAAGACGCACAAAAAATGGACATCAGTTCTTTAAACATTGATGGCGTTAATGCTTTTCTAGAGGATGTAGATTCTTCTAACGATACAGCGGCTCCTATCAGCTGGGGATTTTTCAGAATGGAAGCAGGTAATCAACTTGAATACACTTACAGCTACGATGAATGCAAAGTCATCGTTGAAGGCGAAATGACAATACAAGAAGTTGGTGGAGAAACTGTGGATGTATCACCTGGAGATGTTCTATTTTTCTCGAAAGGAACAAGCACTATTTTCACCTCAAAATCATCAGGCCTAGGATTTTATTGCGGACAACGGAAGCAAGGGGAACTATAAAAAACACCAATTTATTCAATTTAAGGGGTAATTCATGCATAAACCTAAGTTACTATTATTTGCGGCAACATTGGCAATGTTATTTTCTTTTGCAAATTCTTCAGCCAAAGAACAAAAACAGTTAATGGAATTTTACCAAGATGGCCAAGCTACTGAATTACCCTCAATGGAAATTGATGGTGTACATGCATATATAAAAGACATGATATTTACCAATGATCCTGATTCACCAATGGTCTGCGGAATGTTCAGAATGGAAAAAGGAGCTCCACTTGTATATACCTATACCTATGATGACATTAAAATTATCTTAGAAGGCGAGATGACAGTGTCTGAAGAAGGCGGTGAGACGGTAGAAGCCAAACCTGGTGACATTTTCTTATATAGAGAAGGCGCTAAAGTTACATTTTCAAGCAAATCATCAGGTCTAGGGTTTTACTGTGGTCAACGATCTGCAGATGAATTATAAGAATATATAGGCAGCAAATCTTTTAGGAGGTAATTATGAGAACTATTCACTCTATCTTTATATCCAGTCTAATTTTATTTTTTTGCGCTTCAGTCATAGCTGATGAAAAAATAGAGCTACCAGTTGATGGCAAACTAACCGACTTAACAGGTGATGATCCTTATTACTATACAAAGGATCAAATCATTGATGAAGATAATGCACAAAAAAATGTTGTGGGGACGGGCCGTGTCAAAACTACCCATTCTAAAATTCCACACCTACCAATTTATTCTGGTTATATGAATACTAACTACACATACCGTTTTGTAAATGTAGTTGAGCAAACTTTTACCATGGTAGGAGAAGGCAAGCATGGCTTATGGCGTGTTCAAGATAACGGCACAATACGTGAATATCGCAAGAAAGACTCTAAAGGTTTACCTGAAAATGCGAACCTATTTGCAGAAGAGCATTTAGCCACTATTGCTAATCAATACAGCAGTTACACCCCTGAAGAAAGTTGGGATGGCTATAAACACCCACACCAAAAAATTGCAGAAGATGGTAATCTTAATTTTATTGATTTACCACTTAATCACCCCAAGTACAAAGGAAAATATGAAGATCATGTAGCAATCGATCTACCACATTTTTACTGCACGATGTCTGCTAATCGATATCCTTATGCTAAAAAAGCTATCGATTATACATTCAATCAATCTGGCGCAGGCCAAGTAGGACCACTAGGTAAACGAGCAGGTCTTGATGTGAATGAGCTTTACACCAAAGTGATGCGTATAGAATTATTTCCCGATGCACGCGCATGGGTTAATGTTGGTGGTGAAGATGAATCAACAGTTAATTGGCAAGCGGTTGATATTAGCAAAACAGATGCTGAGTTTTATTTAATAGAACGACCTTTCTTCAACGAACCATATTTGTTTATAACGGCCGTATTTAATAATCAAGACAATCAAGATTTTCAATATGTACGTCCCGATGGAGATTATTACAAATCTCTGGAAGACATGGCAAAAGATGTCAAAACTGAAGTCACACAAGAGCCAAGATTTCATTTAGAGAATGGTACATTAGCAGCCGCAAAAGGCTTGCCCATTTATGGTGTACATCACCCTGATCGCGCTGCGTTTGGTGGAGGTGGAGCTTGCCCGCTAAAAGGTGGTGACTGGAGTAATTACCCCAAAACTACTGGAGCAGCTGGCTGGCCTACAAATTATGAAGAAATTACACCACTCTGTGATGGCGTGTTGGTAGACATTAAGTTCTTTGCCAACTTAGATGGAAAAAACTGGAATGACCCCAACAAATACTTAGCAAATGCAGGCCATGGTAATGAGGAAATTGTCTACAAAGTTGAACCTGGAGAATATGGTGTATTTACTGATCCATATAATGTTGAACGTGGCGCTATAAACCCAGATGCTGAAAATTTAACTGGAGAAGTAAAATTAAAATACCCTACAGTTGAAGCACCGGTTACACCTGTTCATTAACACACTAACTATCTTAGCTCTTAAAAAGCCCTTAAAACTGAAAAGTTCTAAGGGCTTTTTTATCTACAAGAAATTCACATGCTATAACAACATATCAAAGCACCCCAGCAATCATAATTCTTTAGAATCATGAAGCTTCTATTACTATCAATACTGCTTTACATCGCCGCTGCGCAAGCCTATGCAAATACACAATACAATGCAGAAACTTTACTAGGTGAACGCTTATTTCAAGAAACCCGCTTCGCGCAATTCTATGCAAAACATTATGACGGGGATGTTAATACTCCTTTATCTAAAGGCGACCCTGCATTAGAAAAAACCATGCGTTTTTTTGGCTTACCACCATATCAAATTCCTTTTACCGATAGCCTATATGCAGGGAGAAGCTTTAACTGCCGTGCTTGTCATTTGGTAGATGAACATTCTGCACAGTCTGAACTAGGCATGCGCTCATATTCTGACTATGCTGCTAGAAGCCCTCTGCCAACTCGTGCCGATGGCCAGATAGTTTCCACTAGAAATTCTCCTTCTTTGATGGGTTCTTCCCTACATCGAGAGAATTTTCTACTACATTATGATGGAGAGTTCTCATCCTTAGCAGATGTAGTGAGTAACACACTCACAGGTAGAAATTTAGGCTGGCTACCTGGAGAACAAGATATAGCCATAGAGCACTTATGCAAGGTATTACGCAAAGACAATGGTCAAAGCAAACTAGCTGATGAATTTAATGGCCTTTCATATACCGAATTATTTTCTGGCACCACTGAAGAAAATTTGACAGTTAACCAAAAATTTTTATTGCCAGAAACATATCGAATCAATATCAATAAAGCTTCTTGCGATAAAGTCTTTGATATAGCTGTTTCTCTCATCACTAATTTTATAGAAAGCTTAACTTTCGTTAGTGACGAAAATAACTATTCGCCCTACGACATATTTTTACGAATAAACAATTTACCAATTAAACCTAACGCAAATGAAACAGACTTACTGTATAGCAAAAGATTACTTGAGGAGATCCATACACTAAAAAAAGAAAATAAGCTTAAATTTGTAACAACTAACCCAAATACTGATGATGGAAAATTTAAACATCATGATCCAGATTTTAAATTTGGCACGGATGAGCTATCAGGATTAGAAGTTTTTTTTACTCAAGATCGGAAAAACGAGGAAAGCATAGGGAACTGTATCGCATGTCATGCTGCACCTCACTTTACAGATTTTGGATTGCACAATGTTGGCATTACACAAATTGAGTATGACAATATTCATGGTTTTGGGGCGTTTGGTAAATTATATGTCCCAACCCTTAGTGAACGTGAAAAAAACACAGGCATATATTTACCTGCAAACCATAAAAATCCAAAAAACAAAGGAATATTTAGGAAACCTGCATCACAAAGTAACCCTGCTAATACGGATTTAGGTGCATGGAATATTATATTTAATAGAGATTACCCGTTACCTCAAGAAAGTATTTACTACTCAATATGCTTAGAAGATGGCGAAATCACTTGCAAGTCAAAAGATGAGGCACTTAGTAAGAGTTTGGCAACCTTCAAAACACCGAGCTTGCGAAACTTAGGCCACTCGGCACCCTATATGCATAATGGCCAGATAAGTGACCTCCATGCTGTTGTAGGTTTCTATCTAGCAGCTTCAATTAATACTCGAAACAAACAGTTTAGAAACCCAGATAAAGATGTGGCTAAAATTGACATCAAACCTAAAAATATTATTCCATTAACTCTTTTCTTAATTTCTTTGTACGAAGACTAAAACAAACCAAAAGATTATTGAAAGTTACCACTAAACTTCCTAACCAACATTTCACAAAAAAAAGCCCCGCTATAAAGCGGGGCCAGTTACGTAGCTCGGGGGAGGAGTATCTACGCATTAAACAACCTAGGTATTATTAAAATATTAATAACATTAGGCCAAATACCGTTGTCATACCTACTGCAAAAAGCAATACATCTGGCATTAATACATTATATGCAAATGCATTCTCTACGTTACTAGTCATGGTGAAGTTCCTCTATTTAAAAGTTATGGGTTAAATTAAAATCTTATCTATTACCTGTTTAGACGGGGCCGATCACTTCTAGTTCAATTTATTAAGATGAATGTTTTTAATTCATAATGATCAATTTTTTTATGAGCTAAATCTTGCCTACGTCTTTATCGTCAATTACCGCTATTACTTTAGTCTTACATTACTAGGTGCAAATGCTGTGCCAACCTTGCCATCCACCATCAATCAAGTATTTATAATTAAATATGCATTCTTGGGTCATGTAATCTGCACTACACGTGTGCGACCCTGTTCTATTTTCTAACATCTGTCGCCAATCAACGACATGAATAACGACTTACATTGTTAATGCGTGCTTCTTAACTACAGACCACACCCCAATCAATGCGGCGCAGACTATACATAAAAAGCTAATAAAATATTACAGATCATTGACACTTGTATGACAAAAGGCGGATGTAGCAGATTAAACGACTAGCAGGCAAAAAAGCCCAGTCGTTATGGTGAGTAAAGATAAGTTTATGCTTCGACTCAGAAAAGAGTCTTGCAAAATATAGGAACGTATTTAGAGCTTATTCAGGTGTAATGCTTATGGTCTTTGCGGCGTGTTCCTGCGCGTTGAACGATAACACCACGCACCGCATCGCGACTCGAAAGTGATATCTCTTCATATCCCTCTTTGAGTGCACGCAAATAATAACGATCATCTTCAGCAATGAATTGACGAAAAATATATTCCTCATCAATCATAGCCAACACATAACTCCCGCTCTCGACCGTGGCAGCAGAATCAATAATGATGATACAGCCATCTTTGAATTCAGGTTCCATACTGTCACCCATTACACGTAAAGCGAAAGGTTCTGAATTCGCACAGCCACCGTGGTCCGCCAAATCAGCATGCAGTACTTGTTCTTTGATGGTGTCTTCAGTTGTTTTATTAATTTCGCTCATATTTATATTGTACTTCGCTATTTAAATTTGCACTAGCTGCGTCTTACTGCTTTGATTTCTCGATAACTTTTTCAGCAACACGCTCTTCTTGTTGCAATGCCCACATATTGGCATAGGTGCCTTTTAACGCTAATAGCTCTCGATGATTACCAGATTCAATGATACGACCATGATCGAATACATAGATGCTATCCGCATCAACAATAGTAGAAAGACGATGTGCGATCACCAAAGTAGTGACTCCCTGGGTTACCTCTTGCATCGCATTCAAAATCATACTTTCTGATTGTGAATCTAAGCTGGAGGTCGCTTCATCAAAAATCACTATCCTAGGGTTTTTCAACACCGCACGTGCAATTGCAATGCGTTGCTTCTCTCCACCCGACAGTTTTAATCCTCTTTCACCCACAATCGTTTCATACTGTTGTGGCAGCTGCTCAATAAAGTCATGAATATTAGCCAGCCTTGCAGCTTGTTCAATTTCCTCTTTACTCGCACCCGGTTTTGCATACTGAATGTTGAAGTAGATGCTCTCATTAAATAACACAGTGTCTTGTGGCACCACAGCAATATTTTCATGCAAACTCTGCTGTGTACATTCACGCACATCCTGATCATCAATGCGCACCGCTCCTTCTGTTACATCATAGAAACGAAATAGTAAGCGTGCGATAGTTGACTTACCCGCACCCGAAGGCCCAACTACTGCAACCTTATGACCTGACGGAATCGATAAAGAAACATCGTTAAGAATTTCACGATCTTCATTATAAGAGAATGAAACATTATCAAACTCAATTTTCGCAGTACTTACCTTTAAGGAATCTGCATGTTGCACATCCTTAATTTCCGTGTCTTTTTGCAACAATTTCACCAGCATATCCATGTCTGCTAATGAATAGGTTATTTGTCGATAAACAATCCCCAACGTATTTAGTGGCACAAACAATTGCAACATCAGCGCGTTCACCAACACCAAATCTCCCAAGGTCATACTGCCATCAGCCACACCACCCGCTGCAAATATCATAATAATGGTTACACCAATCGCAATAATAAATGCCTGACCAAAGTTCAGCATCGACATGGTAGTAATACTCTTTACAGCAGCATTCTCCCACTGTGAAAGCGTCTCACCATAACGTGACAACTCGTAGCGCTCATTATTAAAATACTTAACGGTTTCATAATTTAATAAACTATCTACTGCTATTGAACTAGCCTGTGAATCTAATCGATTCATCTCATGGCGGTACTTCATACGCCAATTAGTAACTAACAGTGTAAAGCCGATATACAAAATAATGGTAATCAATGTAGCTACAGAGAACTTTAATGCGTAAGCACCTAATAAAATTGCAGCCACTAACCCCAACTCAACAAAAGTTGGCACAATTATAAATACCATGTAGTTAATAATCGCAGATAAGCTTTGCGTTCCGCGCTCTAAGTCGCGCGTGATCGATCCAGTTTGCCTTTCTAAATGAAAACGCAAAGGCAGATTATGCAAATGTTCCAATACGCGTGTGGAAAGTTTTTGGATAGCTCGATAACGTACGCGCGCAAACAATACATCGCGCAATTCATTAAATATGGCTGTAGTTAACCGTAGTGCGCCATAGGCCAACAATAAACCAAGTGGCAATAACAATAAGCTTGCTTCTACGTCTAACGAATCAACAATCCGTTTTAAAATTAATGGCACAGCAACCGTCGCCACTTTAGCGATCACTAAACACACTAGAGCAATTAATACTCGCCAACGATAGGCCCATATATATGGAAACATCTTTAACAAATTTTTAAAATCTGTTCGTTGTTTGTGCGGCTCTTCGGTTCTTGAACGAAATTGCATGTAATTACATTATTTAATTATTAAAAATGACGGGAGTTGTATGTACTTCTTTATCATGACGCAAACATTTTCTTTACTTAATATCTCTGAATTCAATTTTCAAATAAAAAAAATGCTTTGAAAAAGTTAAACGGTCGTTTTTAGACATTTCAGTGTGAACCAGTACAAAAAAAATGAAGAATATTTATAAAACTTTTTTATCGATCTAATCGAAATATTTTAAGTCAGAAGCATGAAATAAAGCTTGCTTTTCACCAACCCCACGAACATTCAGGATATTTTAACCCAATTACGGTAAACCAACGGGTTATCCACAGCTTGTTCCATGGAATACACACAAGATGTTGTGCTTGACGGAATTGATACCCCAACTTATAGTAATCCTTCTTCACAGCAGCCCTCTTCAGTTAATCTGAAGCTATAAAAATAATTCAAAAAAAAAAAGAAAAAAAGGATTTAAAAACAATAACTTATAAAATCAAGCTGAGAGAACCAATGCAGTCAGAAGTCACTACTATTGCCAAAGAAAAGACCCCAAACCCATCCCAAGAAAACAACTCGCCCAGCGAACTACAAATTGCGGCTACCGCACCAGGTCAATATCGTGTAATTCGTCGTAATGGCAAAGTAACTACCTTTGATCGCGAGAAGATCAAGGTCGCAGTTACCAAAGCTTTCCTAGCGGTCGAAGGTGGACATGCTGCTGCCTCTACACGCATTCATGAGATGGTCGACGAGATTACTGACACGGTCTTCTATGCTCTGTCACGCAGTCGCCCACAAGGCGGGACGTTCCATATAGAAGACATTCAAGACCAGGTAGAGCTGGCCTTGATGCGCAGTGAGCACCATAAAATAGCGCGCGCCTATGTTCTATATAGAGATGAGCGTGCTCAAGAACGCCTGCAAATAGAGCTAGCGGCTAAAGCTAGCCAACAAGAAAACGACGCCCCTAGTCTAAGCGTAAAAGATCAAACGGGTGCGCTAAAACCTCTAGATATAGAGCGTCTAGCACGCATGATTGAAGAGGCTTGTACAGACACAGCTGATGTATCAGCACGACCGATCATCGATGAAGCATTGCGCAACTTATACGATGGCATTCCAGAAATAGAAGTAGGTACTGCAGTCACCATGAGTGCTCGCACACTCATTGAGCAAGAACCAAATTACACTTATGTAGCAGCACGAATATTATTAGACACACTACGTCGCGAAGCGCTTACTTTTGTTTACGGCATGCCCTCTGAAGCTACTTTCAAAGAAATGTCTTATCAATATGCAGACTACTTTGAAAATTATGTCCACAAAGCCATCGAACTTGAACTTTTAGATCCAAAACTTGCGAGTGAATATGATCTAAAGAAACTTGGTAAAGCACTACAACCCAAGCGCGACCACCAATTCACTTACCTTGGTATGCAAACATTGTATGACCGTTACTTCATTCAAAGTGAAGGTACACGATTTGAGTTACCACAAGCATTTTTCATGCGTGTAGCCATGGGCTTAGCGCTAAACGAAGTAGAACGTGAAGAGCGTGCGATTGAATTCTACTTACTGCTATCTTCTTTTGACTTCATGAGTTCAACACCAACCTTATTTAACTCTGGCACCTTACGCCCACAGTTATCTTCCTGTTACTTAACTACCGTACCAGATGATCTGCATGGCATCTTCGAAGCTATTCAAGACGATGCAATGTTATCCAAATTTGCAGGTGGTTTAGGCAATGATTGGACGCCAGTACGTTCAATGGGCGCACATATCAAAGGCACAAATGGCAAGTCACAAGGCGTAGTTCCATTTCTTAAAGTGGCCAACGATACCGCAGTTGCAGTAAACCAAGGTGGCAAACGCAAAGGTGCAATGTGTGCGTACTTAGAATCTTGGCACTTAGACATCGAAGAGTTTTTAGACTTACGCAAAAACACCGGTGATGATCGCCGTCGCACACACGACATGAACACGGCTAACTGGGTACCTGATTTATTCATGAAGCGCGTCAGTGAAGACAAACAATGGACGTTGTTCTCACCACATGAAGCAACCGACTTACATGACTTAAGCGGCAAAGCGTTTGAAGAACGCTATGAAGCTTATGAGAAAATGGCAGACAACGGTGAAATTAAAAATTTCAAAAGAGTAGGCGCTAATGACTTATGGCGAAAGATGCTCGGCATGTTATATGAGACAGGCCATCCTTGGATAACATTCAAAGATCCGTGCAACTTACGTTCACCACAGCAACATACAGGCACCGTGCACTCTTCTAACCTATGCACAGAAATCACGCTTAATACCAAGGAAGATGAAATTGCAGTTTGCAACTTAGGTTCAGTAAACCTTCCTGCGCACATAGACGAGAACGGTTTAAATCTTAATAAGTTGGAAAAAACCATTTCGACTGCTATGCGTATGTTAGACAACGTAATTGAGTACAACTACTACAGTGTAGATAAAGCCAAACGCTCTAACTTACGTCATCGTCCAGTAGGTTTAGGCCTGATGGGTTTCCAAGATGCGCTTTATAAACAACGTATATCCTATAGCACACAAGAAGCGGTAGAGTTTGCTGATCAATCCATGGAAGCAATCAGTTACTTTACGATTCAAGCTTCTAGTAATTTAGCAGAAGAACGTGGTGTCTATGCGACCTATAAAGGTTCACTATGGGATCAAGGCATCCTACCCATCGACTCAATTGAATTATTGGAAAAAGGTCGCGGCGATTACTTAAAGCAAGACCGCAGCAGCACCATGGACTGGGATAGCTTACGCAAACGTGTTCAAACCGTCGGCATGCGTAATTCCAATACCATGGCGATTGCACCGACTGCAACCATATCTAATATTTGTGGTGTGACACAAAGCATTGAACCCACCTATCAAAATTTATATGTGAAATCGAATTTATCAGGTGAGTTCACAGTGACTAATCCACATTTAATTAACGATTTAAAACAACATGGTATTTGGGATGAAGTCATGGCTAATGACCTCAAATATTATGATGGCAGTGTGCAAGCAATTGATCGTGTACCAGAAGATATAAAAGATTTATATGCAACCGCATTTGAGGTTGATCCACGTTGGTTAGTTGAAGCGGGTTCGCGCCGTCAAAAATGGATTGATCAGTCACAATCACTCAATTTATACATGTCAGAGCCATCCGGCAAAAAACTAGATAACTTATACAAGTTAGCCTGGGTACGTGGTTTAAAAACCACTTACTACTTACGCTCCATGGGTGCAACGCATGTAGAAAAAAGCACTGTTGAAGGTCGAGAAAGCAAACTTAATGCTGTTAGCAGTGAATCTGCTGCACCACAAGCTTGCTCAATCTTAGATCCAGAATGTGAAGCCTGCCAATAAACACAAGATATATAACGTTTGACCAAAACCAAACCTAGAAAATATATCTAAAAAATATTTTTTTAAGCGTCTGGTTTAACTAGAGGAGAAAGAAATTATGCAAAACTGGGAAGATCCAATCGCTGATTCACGGGCTACCACAAGTGCTGCTGCACCTGCTGTATTCACAGATACGACCGCATCACAAAATGTACCTGTGTTAACAAACTCAGACGCCCAATCACCTGAACCACAACCACACACTTTTGAAGAAGTCGTTGCGAACCCTAGTAACACATCCATTACTAAAGCCACACAAGCCCTACAAAACTTAAGAGACGAAGTGGCTGCAGAAGAACTATCAAACACAGAAGATAAAATCACCAAAGAAAGTGGTGGTGTAACAGGCTTAGAAGGCATTGAAATGGGTGCCGACCGTATCCAAGTAGATGATAAAAAGATTATCAATTGCCGTGCTGACCTTAACCAACTCGTGCCTTTCAAGTATGAGTGGGCTTGGCAGAAGTATTTAGATGGTTGCTCAAACCACTGGATGCCACAAGAAGTAAACATGAATGCAGATATTTCTCTGTGGAAAGACACAGAAGGCTTAACTGAAGACGAGCGTACCGTAATCAAGCGCAACCTTGGTTTCTTTTCTACGGCTGATTCACTCGTAGCAAACAACTTGGTGCTAGCTGTATACAAACACATCACTAACCCTGAGTGCCGCCAATATTTATTACGCCAGTCGTTTGAAGAAGCGGTTCACACTCATGCATATCAATACTGCATTCAGTCTTTAGGGCTAGATGAAGGTGAAGTATTCAACATGTATCGTGAAGTCCCTTCCGTAGCTAAAAAAGCCGAATGGGCACTGCCATACACCAACAGCTTGGGCGATCCAGACTTTCACACTGGTACCGTAAAAGACGACCAACGTTTACTACGCGACTTAATTGCATTTTATGTAGTGTTTGAAGGAATTTTCTTCTACGTAGGATTTGTACAAATACTTTCTATGGGTCGACGTAACAAGATGACTGGTGTTGCAGAGCAGTTTCAATATATTTTGCGTGATGAATCAATGCACATGAACTTTGGTATCGATGTAATCAACCAAATTAAATTAGAGAATCCACACTTATGGACTGATGAATTCCAGCAGGAAATGATCGATCTTATTAAGAGCGGTGTAGATCTTGAGACACAATACGCATACGACACCATGCCTCGTGGCATCCTAGGTCTGAATGCTCCTATGTTTGAAGAGTATCTACAATACATTGCCAACCGACGTTTTTCACAGATTGGTTTGCCGCAGCAATACGACAACACTAGCAATCCTTTCCCTTGGATGTCTGAAATTTTAGACCTCAAGAAAGAAAAGAATTTCTTTGAAACACGCGTAACGGAGTATCAAACGGGCGGCGCCCTTACTTGGTAACTAGCATGGCAAATAATGCAATGTTAAATCAAGCGTATGTAACCAAAGAAAATGGCACAGAAACCATTAGAGTTTATAACCAACAAAAAAATATTTACTTTGAATTAACCATGGACTCTGCAACGAAAGAAGTCACTCACTATCGTTCTCTACCCCTAAATATGGACAGTACTGATATAGAGACAACTAATTTGATGCAGTAGTTAACCGGCGTTATGGGGCCACCACTATGGTGGTTATTTAAGGGAGCAACCTCTGCTCCCTTTTTTTTAGCCAATAACTTTTTGCAATAAAGCTTGATAATATTTTTTAACGCTATCACCAAATAAAGGATCCTTAATAAACGCTAATTCGCTATTAATATTTTCCCAATCATTATTATTTAGTACTGACTTTATAGTGGGATATACCAATGCTTCTTCTCGGCTCATATGTTCTTTTTGTACGGCCACATACTCTTGTAAGTATCGGTAGAGATCCTCTCTTTTTTGTGGCACATCCGCTAACGCACTTTGTAGCATTTCCATAAGTCTATCCGTCAGCACTGGCAGCTCATCATGCTCATGCAACAGTGCTTTTAACTCATGATACATCTCATCGTGATTTTCTAGAAAGTATTTGAATACCACATTCTCTAAGGGATGATGCACTAGATCAGGATATTCTTTCATATACCGAATGGCATCAAGAACAGCTTCTAGGTCCGTTTGCTGGCAACTTTTCAACAAGTGTTGCTGATTTTCTAGAAATCCTAAAAGTGTAATGAAGTTAATATGATCATCATGCAACTTATCAATTATAGGCTTCATAATAATTACGCTAACGTATCTGCAACTAGCCTCTCGCCTCCTCTATCATTTGAATAGTTTTTACTTCTACTTCCTGAGCTGTTTCTGCTAGAAGTTCATTTTGTGAAAGTGCTGACAACATTTTTTCTGGTTTAATTAAACCAATTTTCGTTTTTGAACCTTCTGTATAGACAGAAATCCTGCACGGTAATGCCATATTGAGACGCATATCTGCGGACAACACCTTTGCTGCTTGCTGAGGATT
>JBGCDX010000059.1:0-4796 GCA_045105815.1 Gammaproteobacteria bacterium | reverse complement strand
AATTACTCGACGTGCCCCTTGTGCTTTTAGATTCTCTAATGCAGAGGCAATGGATGGATTGCCATAGCGCATTGCAAGCTCTACTTTTACCGGCCCTGAGCAAAGCTGACTTAACTTTGCTTGCAAGGCTTGTTTTTGTTTTTTACCGATCACCAATAAAGGAGAACCTTCATCCGTCCACACTTTTTCATAGGCTTCTGCACTTTTACTAGGTCGAGTTCGTAAGATAATCCCATTCAAGATTAACCACCAAATTGGTCTAGGTATTTCCACAACACGAGGATCCCATAAAAATTCGGCTAAATATTTACGAACTGCACTCGTTGTGGCTGCCTCGGGAGTACCCAGATTTGTAATGAGCACACCGAGACAAGACTCGCTACCGTGCTCATAATTTTTACTGCCTTTGAATTTTGGCATAAGAACTTTAGTTATATATGAGAAGAATTTGTACTAAGACTACTGAATTTTGAACTTCAATAGTAGGCCAGAAGTAGCACTAGGTGGAAATTAATAGGCGCTCTGTCTAGTTCAAGACATTTTACAATGCAAAGATACTAAATCTTTACGTTAAATTGCTGAGTCGTTTATGCAATGGGCTGGTGCGCGGGAAGTGTGCAAGCAAAAATTTCATCTGATCTGCTAGCACTCTACGACCTTGCAGATAGATATATTCTGCGTGAGTTGGAACAAAAGGAATCGCTAATAACTGCATATTAGCTTCTTCGGGAGTTTGCCCAGCTTTATGATTATTACAACGTTTACAAGCGGTAACCACGTTATTCCATAGGTCTGCACCGCCCTGACTTAAAGGTCGAACATGGTCTCTGGATAAATCGCGACGATCAAAGTTATCGCCACAATACAAACATAAATTCGCGTCACGTTTAAATAAAGTGCGATTATTAAGTGGCGGCACATAACTATCGTGCAGAGATTTATTATTGCCGTAGCTTGCAATAATTGAATGCACATCAAGCTTACTTCTAAGACCACTCTTAGCATTTACACCACCATGTATCTCATACATGCGCTCACCACAGGTATAAGCTACCTGCCCGACATGATACAGACGCGCAGCATCTTGGTAGTTGATCCATTCCATTGGCATACCTGACACATCCGTGCGTAGTATTTGTAGACCGAGATCAATCACTCTGGTTACCCCAACGATAGTCTTAAGTTGCAAACTGTATAGGTAAACCCTTAAACATTGCAATTAAAGATTAGAACCATTAAATGTTACAAGGTTCTTAATACCACTAAAAATGTATGATTTTATTGCAGATTTGGATAGTAATTATCTAAAAAAAGCACTCAGAACAAGGTGCTCTTTACCGCGAAGTTTGATCACCACCAGCATTCGTAGCACGACCCAACGCAGCCTGAGTTCTTGCAATCAATAGCTCTGCATAATCTTCTTTCGCCATTTCAGCTACTCCAATTGAAATTGTATATTTTTCATTTAATTTTTGGTCATTTAACACCAATTGGTGCACGGCCTTATGAATACGTTTTGCCACAATTTCAGCTTGCGTCTCGTCTGTTCCAATTAACAATAAAGCTATGGTGCCTTCATCATGCTTAACGGCCATATCCATGCCACGCAACTGAATTTGCACTGCATTGGCAACGGCTAAAAATATTTTATCTGCTGTATATGAACCATAAGAATGAACAAAATTATCATAGCGATCGATCTTTAAAATCATGACGGATAAAGCCCGATTGCGCATTGCGCAACGGGCCATTTCATAGGGCAACGTATCCTTCATCCATTGTAAATTATATAAACCACTGGCCTCATCTTTCTCTGTCTTAATTTCACTACTAGCTTCTTCATGCATGTGTTGATAAAGCATACGATTTAAATCAAGCATTCGTTTAACAAAAAGCTTCATTAAATTTTTTGCAAAATTTAAGTCATTGGAAACAAATTCCCATAAAAGTTTTTCTGGAATCTCTAATACTTTGCAAGTAGTTTGCGCGATTACAAATGCACTAGTGGGTTGCCCACCAATTACAGACATTTCACCTACTGTATCACCAGGATTTAGCGTGACGATGGCAGACGCATCTTCTTGTAAATGCATACCTAAATGGCCATCAACAATTACGAACATAGAATAATTTGCTTGGTCTTTATGCAACAGCATCTGACCAGGGCTTAGAGTCTTACTAGTACATTTGACTAATAGTGAGGAGCATTGTTCGAGATCCACTGCACCAAATAAACCTAGCCGGGATAACGTGGATAGTTGACGGGTGTCGCCAGGCGCTATAGTCATTAAGTAAATAGTGCTGGTTAAAGAATGTACTTTATCCTAATAGCGATTTAATGCAAAACAGTTTTAACCTATATAGCTGCAGTAGATAAGCAGGCAATGACAATTACCATATCAAATAGCAAGCTCGCGGCAATTTTGTCGTCTTGTTAATCGTCTTAGTTTCAACCATTTTTCTTATTTTTTATATTTACCTTTATTTTCTTTACGGAATGCTTTGCGCTCTTCAGGAGTCATGCTTTTCCACTTCTCACGCAATTGCTCTCTTTTTTCAGGCGGTAAATCTTTATACCATTTATATTTTTTGTGCACCTTATTCTGCTTCTCGGGCGACATGTTTTGCCAATTTTGAGCGCCACGCGATAACTTGTTTTGCTTGTGAGGTGGCAAATTAGACCACCTACCTTCAAATTTTTTCAAAACCCGCTGCTGCTCAGCACTTAAATCATCCCACGCAATTGGATCTTGTGCATTTGCACACACACAAACCATTAGCAAAATAATTATTGTTAGTGCTTTACTCATAATTAAAATTAGTAACTATTTTCTTTAACTAGTGACATCTTCTTCAACTAACCATGTATAAAATTCTAACTCTTCATATAACTCAGTTGTATCTTGTGTCGCTGCAATTTCGATTACTTGGGGATCCTCAGTTTCAAAAGGCTGATTGAATTGTGTAGTCACAATTATCACAGCAATTAAAATAGAAAATGCTGTAGCAGCTGCAGTAAATAATTTTGGTACGCTAAACCTCTTCTGTGTATGTTGTAGTGCATTCTTCCTAGCCGTAACGAGACGCTGGCTGGTATCTGCATCTATACGATTTACAGAATCATCCAAAGCACCACACACTTTAGAAATTACATTTTCGTCATCCACGTTTTGATTATCTTTGCTCATAAGCTTTCCTGTAATTGTTCACGTAAAAAATGTACTGCTCGTGAATAATGTGTTTTTACACTTCCTTGCGAACATTTCATAATCTTAGCTGTTTCTGCCACATCCATACCTTCCCAAGCACGCAACAAAAAGGCTTGCCTTTGCCGCGGTGATAACTGCTGCACGTAATGTTCAACACGTGCAACTGAATCTTCTAAATCTGCAGCTGCACCGGGGCCCAAATCATTGCTAGGTGCATGTTGCACTGGATCATAATAATCGTCTTCATCGTCCACTTTACTAAACCAAACTCGCCAGCGGCTTTGTGTGGTATTTCTACGATGAAAATCCATTATGCGATTATTCAGTATGCGATAAAACAGTGGCGCCCACTCATCTGTAGGTTTATTGGCATACTTGCTCGTTAACTGCATCATGGCATCCTGCACTATATCTAAAGCGTCCTCGCGATTTCGAGTCGACAGCTGTGCCATACGAAATGCACGACGCTCCGTCTTCATTAAAAATTCTTCGAGCTGCTGTGACTGTGACGAATTCAAACTATCCTCATTATTTCAGCAGCTTAGTTAAATCAATACTATATGGGCAAAACATTTGCCGTGCGAATAAGCTGGCTATCCTTGTGGAAGATCCACACTTCACGGCATAGAATGCCCTTACACTATAAACAACGGATCAACGTCAATTTGGTTGACATCCACAGCCATTAAAAACAGCAGATAGTTCACAATGTTAATGTAGTTTATTCACATTGGCCCGTAATTTGAAAGACATAGTCTGAATTTTAACCAACTTATATACAATAAAAATAATAACCATATATATCAGTGCTTTAATGTATTTCAAGCCAACCATCACGAACCCCAAAATTATCTTAACTCGCAGATTTTCTGCTCACACAACTACTTTATTCACAGAGTTATCCACATAAATATGAATTCACCCTCTGTTCTCATCATTGCGCTACCTATACCGCTATACCAAAGGTTTGAATACCTGCCTGAGAAAGATGTGGATGATAAGCATTACAAAATTGGCACCCGTGTACGCGTGCAATTTGGTGCCCGCAAACTGATCGGACTCATCGTTGATAAAGCTGCAACTAGCTCTATACCTGCCAATAAACTTAAGCATATTTCAGAATCACTCGATGACGAACCAGTATTCGATGCTACTTTATTAGCATTGCTATTCTGGGCTGCAGATTACTATCAACAACCGATTGGTGAAGTTTTATTTACCGCGCTCCCTGCTGTATTGCGCAAAGGCAAATTGATTACCCCAGCAACTAACACGCTATACAAATTATGCTCAGATCAGAATTTAGATACAGATTTAGGACGCGCACCTAAACAACGCTTAATCACTGAGCTATTACGCACACAACCACAAGGACTTGATGCCGACGAACTAAGCAAACATATTCCGGGCTGGCGTAGTGCTATGAATGCACTAATAAATAAAAACTTTGTTGAAAAAATACATCAAGAACAAACACCTAAAACCATACCGACAAACCCCGCAACAGATGAACTAAGTTTAAATACTGAGCAGCAACAAGCTTATCTAACCTTAAGTACTAAACTTGATCAATTTAATTGCTGCTTA
>JBGCDX010000058.1:0-6253 GCA_045105815.1 Gammaproteobacteria bacterium | reverse complement strand
GATAAAATATAAGGTCATAGTGATTACTGGCGGCAAAATAGTCTGAACCCAGATTCTTGAGAAACGCTTAATCTCTTTAGTTACAATTGTTCGTAATGCAATAAATTGTTCAATATAAGACATGTGAAGTTACTTGCTATTATTGCTAGTCAATTTAATAAACATTTTTTCTTTTTTGTTAGACTTATTTCTGATGCTTGAGATGGTAATGTCTTGGTCATTTAACAAGCTGAGTAACTCAAGTAATGAATTTTGATTGGTTAATGTAACTTCTATAGTTTTTGTATCAATTATACTGAATTCGAAATTCTCTAATTCAAGTTCTTCTTTTAATGGTTGTTGCAAGTAAAGGATGAAACTCTCTTCATTTAGCTTTTCAAGTAAATTTCCCATGCTGGCATCTATAATTACTTTGCCATGATTTATTATTGCGATGTTCTTGCATAGATTCTCAGCTTCTTCTAGATAATGTGTAGTCAAAATAATAGTTTTACCTTCACCATTAATTTTACGTAATAGTTCCCACATTGTACGTCGAACTTCGATATCAACTCCGGCAGTAGGTTCGTCTAAGATCAGGAGCTTGGGGTCATGAACTAAAGCGCGAGCGATCATTAATCTTCGTTTCATTCCGCCTGAAAGTTCTCGAGGGGTGTGCTTGCGTTTATCCCACAGCTCTAGTTTATGCAGACAATCCTCAGCAGCGTCGATGGATGTTCTACGATCCAATCCATAATATCCAGCCTGACTTTTGATGATTTCAATTAAAGGTTCAAAGCTATTGAAATTGAATTCCTGCGGCACCAAGCCTATCTGGCTTTTGGCTGCAGAGAAGTGAGTGTCGATATCACATCCCATTATTTGCACATGCCCGGCAGATTTATTAATCAATGAGGTTAAAATACCGATTAATGTCGATTTACCAGCACCGTTAGGACCTAATAAAGCGAAGAAATCACCCATTCTCACATTGAGATCTATATTATCTAAGGCAACCACTTTATTCTTATAGACTTTGCTGAGGCCTTTAATAGTAAGTGCGTTTTCAGTCATTTTAGTAACAGTTATCGAAAAGCAAAGGAAACTAATGCTTAATACAGAATTAATGCAATATTTTTATAGTGAAGCAGATGTTAACAGTATACCTATTAATATCGTCATCAAGTCAGAATTTGTAAATTGGAAGAAAGAACAACCAGAATATTGGCAAAACTGGATTAATGTTTCTAAGTTTAAACCTAAACCTAGCAATGTTTTATGCATTCCTAGTACTGAAGGTAATTTAGAAGCTGTCTTGGTCATCGCTGATCTTGACGATTTAACATGGTGTCTAGGAGGATGTGCGAAACTACTTCCTGCTGGTAATTATCACATAAATTCCATTCTCAAAAATAATGATCAAATATACTTAGGTTGGGGATTAGGAGCGTACGAATATAGTGAGTATAAGAAATTTAGCTCAACAAAATGCAGGTTACATGTAGGTAGTTCTGTCGATAATAATAATTTAACTGCATTGATAAGGGCAGTATGTACTGTGCGTGACATGGTGAACGCACCTGCTTCGGATATGATGCCACAACATATTTCTAGTGATTGTGAATCTATTGCACAAGAATTTAATGTAACGGTTAGCCAATGTCTTGGGGATGAATTACTTAAAGATAATTTTCCTATTATCCATGCAGTGGGACGAGCCAGTGTACATAAACCGCGATTAATTGAATTTAATTGGGGTAATACTAAACACCCTAAGGTATGTTTGATAGGTAAAGGTGTATCGTTTGATAGTGGTGGTTTAGATATTAAGTCAGCGCAAGGCATGCGTTACATGAAAAAAGATATGGGTGGTGCCGCACATGTTGCAGGTATTGCTTTTGCAATTATGAAGTTAAAGCTACCAATTAACTTACAGGTTTTGATACCAGCGGTTGAAAATGCTATTTCAGCAAATGCATTTCGTCCTGGAGATGTGCTTACTTCAAGAAGTGGCAAGACGGTTGAAATAGATAATACAGATGCTGAAGGTCGTCTTATTTTATGTGATGCAATTACTAAGGCTGCAGAAAATAAACCAGATTTGATGATTGATTTTGCAACCTTAACAGGTGCTGCAAGAATTGCATTGGGTACAGAAATTCCTGCTTTCTTCACTAATGATGAATCGTTAGCGACTGAATTAATGAATGGTTCTAGAATTTCTAATGACCCTGTTTGGCAGTTGCCATTACATGATGATTATCGCTATATGCTAAATAGTGAAATAGCCGATATAAAAAATTCTGCTGCTACTGGGTATGGCGGAGCCATCACCGCAGCACTATATTTAAAAGAGTTTGTCCCGACAGAAACAAAATGGATTCATTTTGACGTTATGGCTTTCAATTTGCGATCTAGAGCGGGACGCCCTAAAGGTGGAGAAGCGATGGGTTTGAGAGCAGTCATCGAATTTCTTAAAAGACGTTATACATTATAAAGTCAGCATGTCTGAATTACATAAGTTTTCTATTGCACCCATGTTGCATTGTACGGATAGTCATTTCCGATATTTAGCACGTTTAATGTCTAAACGATGTTTGTTGTATACGGAGATGATCACAACAGGCGCACTCATTTACGGTGAACAAGACCGATGGCTTAGTCTACATAAAGAAGAAAAACCCGTGGCGCTTCAATTGGGCGGTAGCGATCCGACTGACATGGCTAAATGTGCAGAATTGGCAGAAAAATATAACTTTGATGAAGTAAACATTAATGTCGGTTGCCCAAGTGACCGCGTACAAGCAGGTAAATTTGGAGCTTGCTTAATGTTAGAGCCACAACTTGTTGCAGACTGTATTAAATCTATGAGTGAAGCTTCGAGTGTTAATGTTACGGTTAAAACTAGAATTGGTGTAGATGACCAAGATAGTTATGAGTTTTTACGGAAGTTTGTAGAGAAAATTGCTGAAGCGGGATGTAAAACTATTATTGTTCATGCACGTAAAGCACATTTGTCAGGCCTAAGCCCTAGGCAGAATAGAAATGTACCGCCTTTGCATTATGAATATGTGTATCGTCTTAAACAGGATTATCCTGAATTAATCTTTGTCTTGAATGGTGGTTTAAAAGATAAATCAGAAATAACAAATCATCTTCAAGAGCTTGACGGAGTCATGGTAGGGCGGGAAGTTTATGATAACCCATTTTTCTTATCAGATATTGATGAACTGATTTATGCGGACACAGCCTCTTCACTCTCTCGGTTTGATGTGCTAGATAAATATTTGCTATATGTTCAATCCCAGTTAGACAAAGGTATCCCATTGAAAATCATGGCTCAGCATGTATTTGGATTGTTTAATGGTATGCCGGGTGCTAGAGCATGGCGTCGTCACTTAAGTGAAAATATTTATACTAAAGGTGCTGGAGTAGAGGTCATTAACGAGGCATTAAAATCTATTATGGAATATAAACAAGTCGCAATTGCTAGTTAAACAGCTCTTTATATTTTTGATGAGTTGAGAAGTATTGATAATCATCTAGTCTATCTATGTCCCTAACACTTGGTAAGCAATCAAACCTCCAATCTAGATTTTCTAACTTTGTTATGGTTTGTTCTAGCACTTTGTCAGTGCTCCAATCAATACCTTCAAAAACAGATCTATTTAATTCATTTGCACCAATCAAGGCATAGCCACCATCATTAGTTGGACCGAACACCATTTTATTGCCTGTGTTTAATGCTTTAAATGCTTTTTCAATGTATGAGGAATCTATTTCCAGGCAATCTGTTCCAATCAAAATTACATTATTATTGCTTAATAAATGCTCTTTCATAGCATTATACATTTTGTCGCCTAAGTGTCCGTTAGACTGCTGTTTTAGTGATAATGAATAATCGAGTGCTAATTTAGAAAAGGCAGGGTGTTCGGTATTTGGATAACAATACAAATATAGCTTGTAATCTATTTTCTGTTTGTTTTTAGTAATATTTGAAAGCGTTTGATTTAATAGAGTTTCATAAATACTTGCCGCACACTGTTCTCCCAGTGCTATTGCCAACCTAGACTTTACCATTCCTGGTTCAGGGTGTTTGCAAAAACAAATGAGAATATTATTCATAATTTATTATGAATAATATTGCTTAACAAGCTTATCTGGTGAAGAACCGAAATAATATTTGATACGAATCGTCCACATTAATAAAATTGTTCGAGTAACACCTTTCTTTTCCCATTTGCGGCTGGACGTTATAACGTTTTCATTTAGACATATAGGTAGAGAATGCTTTTTTAAGCGTTTGCTGAACTCTACATCTTCCATGATTGGAATATCTGCAAAACCTCCGCAGTCGAAATAAGTTTTCCGTTTAATAAATAAAGTTTGATCTCCAGTGACAATGCCTGTTAGGCAACTGCGTCTATTCATGAGCCATGCAATAATTTTAAACACGAGTTTCTTATTGGTAAATGCCACGTTAAATCTTCCCCAATACGCATTCTGATTATTAAGTGCACTGCTTATACTGTTAGTTGCAGTGAGTGGCATCAACGTATCAGCATGAAGGAAAACTAGAATTTGATTTATACTTGAGTTTGCACCTATCTGTAATTGATACCCGCGCGATGCTTTAGTTTTAATGCATTTGCAGCCCAGATTTTTAGCATCTAATGCAGAATTATCTGTACTGCCACCGTCGACAACTATAATTTCATGTCCTTGGTTTAATAAGGCTTTTAAGTAGAGGTGTTGCTTAGTGAAAAACAGGCTTTCGTCAAGCACAGGAATAATGATAGATAGCTTATTCATTAGAGGAAATATTAACAATTAACATGTTAAATTGTTGATTAATCATTAATTTAACATTATCTAGACACCTTGAATTTGATACAATACTGATCCGGCTAATAAATTGATTATAAAGATTTAGCTTATATAAATGGAGGAGTATATGAGAGCTATCACTCAGTTACTGTTTAAGGTGCATTTTATTTTTCTCGCACTTCTAGCGACCACCTTTACAACCATAGCGTATGGAGCAGGATTTCAAATCAGTGAACAAAGTGGTACAGGTTTGGGCCGTGCGTTTGCTGGATTTGGTGTTATTAATGATGATCTTTCAAATGCTTTTTATAACCCAGCAGGTTTGACGTTAAAAGAAGGTACACAAATACAAGTGTCGGGTTATTTGATAGATGGCAAATCAAGATTTTCAGCAGATGAAGGCGTTAATAATACAACTTTTGGTGGTGGCGCACTTGTGATTCCTAATAATGGTGAAAACGATGATGGCGCGACATTTGCGGTAGTGCCTAACTTGTATTTCACTATGGACATAACTGATCGACTTAAATATGGGTTTTCAATTACTGCACCATTTGGATTGGCGACTGATTATGATAGAGATTGGGTAGGAAGATACCAAGCAAAAGAATCTGAGTTACTCACTATAAATATCAATCCATCTTTAGCCTATAAATTATCAGACTCATTTTCAATTGGTGTGGGCGTAGTTGCAGAACATGCAGAAGCTACCTTAAGTCAAGCATTGTCTAATGGCCCAGGTGTAGCAGATGGGTTTACCGAAGTTAAAGGAGATGATTGGTCTTATGGTTGGAATGTAGGATTTATGTATCATCCTGACCCCACTTTTCGCGCTGGAATTGGTTATAGGTCTAAGATCAGCCATGAATTAGATGGAGATGAAAATGACATATCGGGTGTGCCTGCATTAGGTGGAAATTTATCAGCTGACGTATCTGCAAGAGCAACATTACCTGAAACCATACACGCAGGGATTTATAAAGAAATCAATAAATGGGGTTTGTCACTTGGTTTTCGCTGGACGCGTTGGAATAGGCTGCAAGAAATTGTTATAGATACTGATAGTCCGTTCGTGCCTGACAGCACTCTTGAGTTAAATTGGGATAACGTATATTCAGCAAATATTGGAGTTGATTATTATTACTCTGATAAATGGACATTTCGTGCGGGTTATATGTTTGATGAATCACCCACAAATAATACAGATCGAACTCCAAGAATCCCAGATGAAGACCGTAACTGGTTTGCAATTGGCGCAAGCTATCATCCAAATGATCACTTGCAGTTAGACATAGGTTATACGCATATACTAGTAGATGATGCTGAAATTAATTTAGCGACACCGATTGCTAATGGTGCGGGAACGAGTAATTTGGTTGGTGAATATGAAGATCCAAATGTAAATATTCTCAGCCTACAAGCGGTTTATAAATTTTAGATCTGTCTT
>JBGCDX010000057.1:0-2879 GCA_045105815.1 Gammaproteobacteria bacterium | reverse complement strand
AGGAGCCATCTACACTTAATATTTCATCAAGCAATAATGGATGTGTAGCAAGGTATTGTGAAACCCAAGGGCTGTTATTCATCAACATAAAAAGTGTTGCCAGCTTATTTTTATTCTCAAGAAGCAAGGAGATATACGTTGAACGCTGCACTATACTTTTTAGTACCTGTAAGAAACGATTAAAAACAACTACTGGGTCATCAAATTGCAAAAGTTGCCGCAAGAAAAAAGGCACAAATCTATCTAGCCTACTCCTTCCAATTGGAATAAGTTTTTGTACAAGACTACTTTGTGAAAATGTATATAATTGCTCAAAAATATGTTGCGAATCATCTGCAAAATATTTTCTTAAAATATTTAAGCCATATTCTCTTTCCTCTATTTGCATCCATAGATTTTCAAACTCATCTAGCTTAACTTCTTCACTCTCGTCTACATTGTCAGCATTTAATAATGACTGATAGACAGCATTAACGATTCCTGCATGCTTTTTGTACTCAGCATAAAACGATTGCCAATCTTGCATCTCCATCAAATAAACAAAATGCTGTTGCTGTTGCTTTCCGGCAGGTAAACTATGAATTTGCTGATCTTCTCGAAGCTGCAGACAATTCTCCGCCTTACGCAAAAACAAATACGCTGCTGTTAACTCTTCAAACCACTTCACGCTAATTAACTTTTGAATCTGTAACTGTTGCAAGGCTTGCATGGTGGAACCTATCTGCAAAGAAGTATCCTTGCCTCCATATATAAGCTGAAACATTTGTGCAGTAAATTCAATTTCACGTATTCCACCAATACCAATTTTTAAATTTTCTTTCGCTGCACCTTGGCTCGCTTTCGTATCTATGAGTGACTTCATTTCACGTAAAGACTGAATCGCACCATAATCAAGATAACGACGATATATAAACGGTGTTACATCTACCAGAAACTGCTCACCCATCTCCCGATCTCCAGCCACTACCCGTGCCTTCATCCACGCATAACGCTCCCAGTCTCTGCCATGAGATTGAAAATATTGATCGATCGATTGAAAACTAGGAATCAAGGTCCCAGAATCACCGAATGGTCTTAGCCTTGTATCTACCCTAAAAACAAAACCATCTTGAGTTTGCTCAGAAAGAACCTTAATAAATAATTGCACGACCTTTAAATAAAATTCTGCAGTCTGTCCAGCATGCTCTTGTGATAATTCACCTCCCTCAGAATATGCAAATACAATGTCAATATCAGATGAAAAATTAAGTTCCCTGCCTCCCAACTTTCCTAATGCGAAAATAACGATATTTTGCGATAGGTTTTCCACAAAATTATTATCTCTTGCTTTAGATTTTTGCCACATAAAGCACCACTGCAAGACTTCTTCAACACACGCTTCAGCAAAAAAACTTAACTCAGCTAATGTTTGCTGAACACTTGCGTACCCCTGAAGATCTCGCCAAGCTATTCTTGCAAATGCTACCATCCGTATTCGACGTAATTGTTTTTGCAACTCCTCCACGCTATCAATGTTAACAACCACTTTATTTACTACGCGACGATAGCTATCCAAATCCAAATTTATTTGAAGCTCGCTATTGGCTAATAGCGACCCCAACCATTCAGGCTGAGAAATACAAACACGTTTTATAAATGAACTGGCATACCAGACCTCAAGTAATTCATCTTTGTGTTCGATCAATGTTAAATCGTTATCGAGTACAAGTTGCAAAGCTTCAAATTCTTGTTGGAGCTTACGTTTTTCTTTTTCAGGGATAGGATTAATCATTTATGTGCAGGGCAACCATCAATACCTCATTCTAACCAGTTCATAAGCTATGGCGTGCAAAAACCTGAGCAATTGAGGTATTCTAAATGCTAATGAGAATAGGTATCATTAATATTGCCATTAGCCTATTTTTAGCATGGTTATATCAACTTATACTTGGTGAACAAATGAATAAGAGTTTTCTACCTAAATTTAAAACTGCCTTCGTTTTTGGCATTTTGTTTTTTGCATCTATCGCAAGCGCTGCTGAGGTGAATATTTATTCAGCAAGAAAAGAAGACCTTATCAAACCCATACTTGAAAAATTTACACAAACCTCTGGCATTGAAGTTAACCTCATCACCGGTAAAGCCGATGCTTTATTACAACGTTTGATTAGTGAAGGTAAAAATAGCCCTGCAGATATTATTATAACGACCGATGCCGGTCGTTTATACCGCGCTAAAGATGCAAAAATTCTACAAGCAATTGAATCTAATATTTTAGAATCTTCCATCCCTGAACAATATCGTGACCCTGAAGGTTATTGGTTCGGTTTAACCTTACGTGCACGACCCATTGTTTATGCATTCGATCGCGTAAAGCCAGAGCAACTTTCAAGTTATGAAGCATTAAGCAATCCAGAATGGAAAAATAAAATTTGCGTACGCTCATCAGACAATATTTACAACCAATCATTAGTTGCCTCTTTGATATCACACTTAGGCGAAGAAGAAACACTTACCTGGACGAACGCTTTCGTAAAAAACTTAGCTAGACCTCCGCAGGGTGGGGACCGCGACCAAATCAAGGCCGTTGCTGCTGGTCAATGTGACATTACCCTAGTAAACAATTACTACTTAGGCAAAATGTTGACCTCTAAAGACCAGGTTGAAGTTGAAGCTGGAAAAAAAGTCAGGATATTCTGGCCAAATCAGCAAGATAGAGGAGCCCATGTAAATATAAGCGGTGCCGCTATTTCATCATCTTCAAAAAACAAGACCGAAGCAATCAAGTTATTAGAATTCTTAGTAAGCGATGAAGCACAACAGTGGTATGCAGAAAAAAATCTTGAATACCCCATCAAACCTGGCATACAACCCAGTGAAACACTACAGTCATGGGGAGA
>JBGCDX010000056.1:0-9334 GCA_045105815.1 Gammaproteobacteria bacterium | reverse complement strand
TTGTGATGCTTGCAAAAGGAGGTAGTGATGAAAATTTCACAAAAATTAAATATCGCAGGATTTATATTCTTATCCATCATTCTTGCTTCATGTTCTACAGTTAACCCATATACGGGTGATAAACAAACCAGCAAACTTGTTATCGGTGCAGGTGCTGGGGCGGCGACTGGAGCTGTGGTTGGCCTCATTACAGGTGATGATAGTCGTGAGCGACGAAAGCATGCCTTAATTGGTGCGGGGGTTGGTGCTTTGGCAGGTGGTGCGGTCGGTTATTATATGGATGTACAAGAGGCCAAGTTAAGACAAAAGCTTGCTGGCACCGGTGTAAGTGTTACGCGTGATGGTGACAATATCATTTTGAATATGCCGGGCAATGTAACTTTTTCTACAGATAGCGCAGATATCAATGGTGACTTTTTTGCGGTATTAAATTCTGTCTCAATAGTGGTAGATGAGTTTGATAAGACATTAGTTGAAGTGATGGGGCATACAGATAGCACAGGTGCGAATGAATACAATCAAACACTATCTGAAAAACGTGCTAACGCGGTATCTCAGTACTTCCAAAGCAGAGATATTCAGCCGCTTCGTTTAGCGACATATGGATATGGTGAAGACTATCCAGTTGCAAGTAATGATGATTCTGCAGGTCGTTCCCAAAACCGTAGAGTTGAAATTGCTTTAGTGCCGCTAACCAAATCATAAAAATATTTAACATCAGGAATAAAAAGGCCTCGCAAAGCGAGGCTTTTTTATTTTGTGTATGATTAATAATATGGACAAAAAAAATTTATTTATTATTAGTGCTCCCTCTGGAGCAGGTAAAACAAGTTTAGTAAAAGCGTTAGTTGATTCCACTCAAAATGTAGTGGTTTCTGTCTCACATACCACTAGGGATATGCGCCCAGGAGAGGTCGATGGCGAAAATTATTTTTTTGTCTCGTATAAAGAATTTTTACAAATGATTAAGCAGGAAAAGTTTCTGGAGTATGCAAAAGTATTTGACCATTTCTATGGTACGTCCCAGGCTTCGGTTGAAGAGCAATTAGATCAGGGTCTTAACGTCATCCTCGAAATCGATTGGCAAGGAGCGGAGTTAGTACGTGAAAAAATTCAAGGAGCACAATCTATATTCATACTCCCACCTTCTAAAGCAGCATTAGAATCTCGCTTGCGAGGTCGGGGCCAAGATAGCGAAGAGATTATTGCTCGTAGAATGAAGGATGCAGAAAGTGAAATGAGCCATTTCGAAGAGTTTGATTATATCGTTCTAAATGATAATTTTGATCAGGCCTTAAGTGAGCTTACTGCATTGGTAGTAGGTGAGGGTGAATTCCACCCTATCGGTGAGGATAATTTAAGAGACCTAACGGAAGATTTATTGCCGAAACACTAGAGATTGCTTATTGAGAACTAGATGCTGAGCAGCAAATTCGCTACACTCACTCGGCTAAGCCCCAGTTTAATTGTATTTTAGGAGTATCCGATGGCCCGTGTAACGGTAGAAGATTGTCTTGATCATGTAGAAAATCGTTTCAAGCTAGTATTGCTAGCCAGTAAACGTGCTCGTCAACTTTCTATGGGAACGGAACCGTTAGTTGAATGGGAAAATGATAAGCCTACAGTAGTAGCGCTTCGCGAAATTGAAGAAGGGCTTGTAGACGAAGCCATGATGGAAGCTGCATTAGCTAAGCCAGTAGAGGATGATCTTCCATTTGATGAGGATGATCTAGCTGCGGCATTACATGCTGAGATTAGTCGAGAACTTACACAGCCTGCACCTGAAGGGCAAAGTGCCGGTGTACCGCAGTCAGATGATCAGCCAGTAAATCCTTTTTCTAGCTCATTATCTTCACCGGAACCAAGCCAAGCCGAGGCGCCAACATCAGCACAACCCGCACCTTCCATGGAAGAGTTGCTTGCTAAGGAGCTAGGCGCTACATCTGATAATGCACCTGCCAGTAACCCATTTGGTGAAAGTGCTAATGAACAAGAAACACCAGCTGATCCAGTTCCACAATTTGGCATTCCAACTATTCCTGATACCTCTAATAATGAGAACTAAGCGCTATTAATAGTTCTTTACAGCAACTATCCAGCGTAGCGAGCAGCAGCGCCATACAGTATGAAAATGGTTGTAGGTTCAACCACTAAGCAAGTAAGTGGTTCAGCCGAAGATTCGGCAAAAGCCTCTTCCATTTCGGAGCAGCCCCCACGATTTTTAATCAGTGATCTATGTGCTTTACTAGAAAGCTATTTAGATCCTGAGCATGTAAAAAAAATCTATCAAGCATATCTCTTTAGTGCCAGCGCACATGAAGGCCAGACGCGAAAATCTGGTGAACCTTATATTTATCATCCAATATCGGTTGCTAAAGTTTTAGCAGAAATGCATATGGATGCAGAAACTATTCAAGCAGCCATGCTGCATGATGTCATTGAAGATACTGAAACGGCTAAAGAACAAATCAAAATTGAGTTTGGAGATAATGTTGCAGAATTAGTGGATGGTGTAAGTAAACTTACTCATCTTGAGTTTGAATCAAAGGTAGAGGCACAAGCTGAAAATTTTCGCAAGATGATGCTTGCAATGGTTAAAGATGTGCGAGTAATTATTATTAAGCTAGCAGATCGTTTACATAATATGCGTACCTTAGATGTAATGAGGTTAGATAAACGCAAAAGAATTGCGCGTGAAACCTTAGATATTTATGCACCTATTGCTCTTCGTTTAGGTATGCATGGTTTGCGTGTCGAGCTAGAAGAATTATGTTTTAAAACAATATGGCCTAAAAGGTACGAGGTTTTAAAAGATGTGATACGTCGTACTAATATTAATCGAGACGCACTATTAAAAGAAGCTGAAAAAAATATCAGTGAGCGACTAGAGAATGCAAAAATAGATAATCGGATTCACGGCCGTGAAAAAAATATTTATAGTATTTATAGAAAGATGAAGGATAAAGGCCTGCAGTTTTCTGAAGTATATGATGTTTTTGCTTTTAGGATAATTGTAGAGACTGTAGACACATGTTATCGAGTGCTTGGAGTGATTCATAATTTATATAAGCCTGTGCCAGGAAAATTTAAAGATTACATCGCCATTCCTAAAAAGAATGCCTACCAGTCGTTGCATACTATTTTATTTGGACCTAAAGGCATGCCTATAGAGGTGCAAGTACGTTCTGAAGAAATGGATCAAGTAGCGCAGTCTGGAATTGCAGCACACTGGTTGTATAAAGATAAGAAAGCTGCAGATAGCCATGCTGCACCACATGTCCGCACTCGAGAATGGTTGAATACGGTATCCGAAATGCAAAATCGTTCGGGTAGCTCTTTAGAATTTTTGGAAAGTGTTAAAGTAGATTTATATAGAGATGAGATATATGTGTTCACGCCTCGTGGCGATATTATGGAGTTGCCTATCAATTCAACCACTATTGATTTTGCCTATGCAGTGCATACCGATATTGGTAATTCATGTGTCGCAGCAAAAATTAATCGCCGTTTAGAACCACTGGGTACAGCATTGCAAAATGGGCAAACAGTAGAGATCATTACCTCGCCTAGTGGCCGACCTAATCCTGCATGGTTAAATTTCATTGTTACTGCAAAAGCACGATCTAATATCCGTAGCTTCTTGAAACATATGCAAAGTAGTGAAGCATTGGAGCTAGGTCAACGCTTATTGAATAAGGCATTGAGGGCATATGATAAATCATGGCAAGACATTAGCCGACGTGAACAAGCCAACTTACTTAAAGATCTGCAGCTAGAATCTGAAGAACAACTGTTCCATGAAATTGGTTTGGGTAATCGAATGGCGCCCTTTGTTGCCAAACATGTTGAATCACTGCGTGGCAGTTGGATTAAGTTACGCCGTAAAAGTGAAAGTAAATACCCTTTAGCCATTCGTGGCACTGAAGGTATGGTGGTGAGTTTTGGTAAATGTTGTTATCCCATTCCAGGAGATGCAATTATTGGCATTATGACTGCAGGAAAAGGATTGGTGGTGCACCATATAAAGTGTGAAAACACAAAGCGCAAAACAACCAGTCGTGACAAATGGATACATGTTTATTGGGCAAATGAAATAAATAATGAGTTCACTGCAGAAATTTCAATTCGAACTGCAAATGAACCTGGCGTGTTAGCCGTAGTTGCTTCAACCATATCGGATGCAGGCTCAAATATAGAAAACATAGTGTTTGATGAGAAGCTAGGTTCTACTACAATGATTACTGTTTTGCTTACTGTAGAAGGCCGAGTGCATTTAGCGCGCATTATGCGAAGCATACGTAATATGCCACAGATTTATAAAGTTAAACGACTTCAATAATTAAAAAACGTTGATACATTAGGAGAAAGTATGACAAGGGAAATCATTTCAACCGATCAAGCACCACAGGCTATTGGTACCTATTCACAAGCGATAAAAGTGAATTCTACTGTGTATATGTCTGGCCAAATCCCTTTAGTACCCGCAACAATGGAAGTGGTTGAAGGTGAGATGCGCGTGCAAATCAGTCAAGTATTCGATAACCTTCAAGCGGTTGCACAAGCGGCAGGCGGTTCATTAGATAAACTTGTTAAGGTAAATATATTTCTTACAGACTTAGGTCATTTTCCATTAGTGAATGAAGTAATGGCAGAATATTTTACCGAACCCTATCCAGCTCGTGCAGCAGTGGGTGTTGCATCATTGCCAAAAGGTGTTGCTGTAGAAATGGATGCGGTTATGGAGTTAGATTGATTGATCTCGATTAATCTTTTCAATATTAGTCTTTTAAAAAAAGATAAATTTAGCGATTGAGTAAAGATATATTTCCATCGGTGGAAACACTTAAAGGTGTGGGGCCGAAAGCTGCAGAACGATTGCAACGCATACAAATCTATACCATTCAAGATTTGTTGTTTCATCTGCCCATTCGTTATCAAGATCGCACGCGAATAAGACCTGTGGGAGCGTTACGTACAGGTGAGGAATGTGTAGTTATCGGTACCATTATCCATAGTGAGGTGGTATTTCGAAAACGACGTATGCTGCTAGTTAGTGTAGAAGATGGTACAGGTCGAGTGCAACTGAGATTTTTTTATTTCAACAAATCTCAACGTGAAAATCTTTCCACAGGCGCAAAAATTAGATGTTTTGGAGAAATCAGGAGAAGCTTGAAAGTGCCAGAAATGGTGCATCCAGAATATGAAATTCTACATAATGACGAAACAACTAAAGTTGAAGATCATTTAACGCCAATTTATTCAACTACAGAAGGTTTGCATCAACTCAGTTTGCGGCGACTCACCTCGCAAGCCTTGCAATGGGCCACACAGAGTGAAGGTGATAAAGGTGCACCTGCTTTAGACTTACTTCCCACTTCACCACGCATTGATGGTCAAAACGTCAGTATTGTTGATGCATTGAAGTTTGTGCATCGCCCTCCCCCTGAAGCAGATACTGAAGCTTTGTCATCTGGAAAGCATGTTATGCAACGTCGCTTAGCATTTGAAGAACTACTTGCTCAACAACTGAGCTTGTCAAAACTTAGATTACAAATGCAAAAACAAGATGCAGTTTCAATAAAGTCTGAAGCTAAGTTATATAAAGGTCTGCTTGATAAACTTGAATTTGAGTTAACCGGTGCACAAAAGCGAGTTATTAAAACGTTATTCTCCGATTTAAGTAATCCTTATCCAATGTTGCGTTTGCTGCAAGGTGATGTGGGAAGTGGAAAAACATTAGTAGCCATTGCTGGATGTTTGCAAGCAATCGAAGCAGGCTATCAAGCGGTTATGATGGCGCCGACTGAAATTTTGGCAGAACAACATTTACGAAATTTTTCTAAATGGTTAGAGCCTTTAGGAGTTCGTATTGCATGGCTTTCAGGGAAACTGACAGCAAGCAAAGCAAATGAAATGAAAGCGTTGATTGCATCAGGTACTGCAAAAGCAATTATTGGTACCCATGCATTATTTCAACAAGGTGTAGAGTTTAAAAATTTAGCATTTATTGTAGTGGATGAGCAGCACCGCTTTGGTGTGCATCAACGTTTAGCTTTACGTGAGAAAGGTATTCAAGATGGCATGCACCCGCATCAGCTGATTATGACAGCAACACCTATTCCAAGAACCTTGGCTATGACTGCTTATGCCGATTTGGATTATTCTGTAATTGATGAATTACCGCCCGGCAGGAAACCAATTAGTACCATTGCTATCCCTATGGAGCGAAGACAAGATATTGTAGACCGTGTAGCCAATGCTTGTCGTAATGGGCAGCAAGCCTATTGGGTGTGCACTTTAGTAGAAGAATCTGAAGTTTTGCAATGTCAGGCTGCAGAAGATGTATATCGTGAATTAAGTCAGTTGCTAGGTGGAGTAAAAGTTGGTCTGGTACATGGGCGTATGAAAGGCAAAGAAAAAGATGCTGTCATGCAAGACTTCACAAATCGAAAAATAGACCTATTGGTTGCTACTACTGTGATTGAAGTGGGTGTCGATGTGCCTAATGCAAGTTTAATGATTATCGAGAATGCTGAGCGCTTAGGTTTGGCTCAATTGCATCAATTGCGTGGCCGTGTCGGTAGAGGCACAGAAGAAAGTAGCTGTGTATTAATATTTAGTCCACCACTAACTGAAAATGCTAAAACGCGTATTGATACGATGCGTAATACTAATGATGGATTTAAGATTGCCCAAGTCGATTTAGAAATTCGAGGCCCAGGTGAAGTATTAGGCACTCGACAAACCGGGATGTTGGAATTACGTATAGCAAACATTATGCGCGACCAGGATTTGATTCCTTTGGTGCAAGAATATGCCAAACAGATATTAGAGGAATATCCTCAAAATGTAGATGCAGTGATTCAAAGATGGCTAGGCAGGTCGACAGAATATGGCCAGGTATAATATCTACAAAAGACCCTAAGTATGAGTATAGGATGTGCAAACTACCTAGCTATAAGAAAATTTAATCTGATTTCTAAATGATTCACATACTATTGCATGTTGTGGTTCCAGCACTAGTCGCTCGAATGTTCTTTAAAACGCGCTGGAAGTATGCATGTTTTGTAATGGTTGCAACGATGCTTGTAGATCTTGATCACTTAATTGCAAGCCCCATCTATAATCCTGAACGTTGTAGCATTGGATTTCACCCACTACATCAGCCGTGGTTAGTCATAATATATCTAGCACTATGTTTCGCGTCTAAGACTCGGCTGATTGGTCTCGGTTTATCTATACATATGTTTTTAGATGCTATTGATTGTCAGGTGACAAGTGGTGTGTGGATGTACTAAGAACGCATTAAGAATATTTTGCATAAATAGAGTGTATTGTTTGTATCTAGTCATGCCTAAATATAGGTATTTGGGCAATATTTAATAGATATGTATGCATCATGAAAAATATTCTTTCATTCAGATAGCACTCTTTATTCCCTCATTTTTACTATCGCCATTAGCATAATATTTCATGTAATTTAAAGAGATAACTAACTGTTTTGTAGTCACCCTATCTTTATGCTTGGTCAAGTGGTTAATTCTCGTCATTCTGTCATTTTATATTTAAAGTAAAAGCAAAACATGCCGTTTATAGAGGGGTGCATTCAATTTAATATGAAACTACCGTAAACGTATACATGGCAACAATATTTCTAGCCCGTCAACCTATCTATAATCGCAAACTTAGTGTGTTTGCCTATGAGCTTTTGTATCGAGATAAGGTCACGGATCAGGCTGATGTAATAGATGGAAACAGGGCAACATCAGACGTCATTATTACTGCGTTAATGGATATAGGCTTGGAGAATATTGTAGGAGAAAAATTAGCCTTTATTAACATGACGCGTAGCTTTTTGGTGGGCGAATTACCACTACCCCTGATGAAAGAGCAGATCGTACTGGAAGTGTTAGAAAACGAGGTGCCTGATGAGCAATTAACGTCGGGCTTAGAAGGCCTGGTTGAATCTGGATACCGTGTTGCATTAAATGATTTTATTTATACTCCAAAATTTGATCGTCTATTAGAGGTTGCTCAATTTGTAAAATTAGATGTTAGTGTTTTGAGTGATAAAGATTTAGAAACTCATGTAGACCTATTGCATAAACATAATGTAAAGCTATTAGCCGAAAGAGTGGAAACACAAGAGAAATTTGAGCATTGTAAAAACCTAGGTTTTGATTATTTTCAAGGCTTCTTCTTCTGTAGACCGCAGGTGGTTATTGGTAAGCGCGTAGAAGGCAATCGGATGATTGTGCTAAAGCTTATTGCTGAACTACAGAATCCATCAGTCAGTATGGATGATCTTGAAAATCTAATTGGCCGTGATGCAACGCTAGCATATCATTTGCTTCGTTATATGAATTCTGCATTTTATGCACTGCGAATAAAAATAGAATCGATTAAACACGCACTCACACTGTTAGGAACGGAAGAAGTTAGAAAATGGGCCAGCTTAATGCTGATGTTGAGGCTTTCTGATGATAAGCCCAAGGAGCTAATGCTGACAGGAATGATGAGGGCCAAGATGGCCGAGCTTCTTGTATCCTCAGATCAACAGGCAAAAGCAGAGCAGTATTTTGCGGTTGGTTTATTTTCTGTTTTAGATGCGTTATTAGATATGTCGTTGCAAGAAGTGCTTGATACTTTACCCTTAACAGAGGAAATGAGCTCGGCACTGTCAACACATTCAGGAAAAATGGGGGAAATTTTGCAGAATATTAAATTATATGAGCAAGGTAATTGGGATGAGCTTATGAATTTAATCGATCACTCTGCGTATCAGAAAGCTTACCTGCAATCTATAAAGTGGGCTAGTGAGCTGGGAAGCAGTATCTAAGTTCTGCGGTTAACTGGATGAAAATTCCACCATTCTCATTTTTCACACTACTGTCGCTCTAGTTGGTGAGTAAATATGAAGTTTAGAATGCAGTATTTACAGTAAGTTGAAATTACCGATCAACACAATTGTTACATAAATTCCTACTAAGCCAACCAGTGCTAATAGTGAAAGTGTTTTTATCAAATTTGTTTTGCCTACCGAGATTCCACCGAAGCTAAAGATTAAGCCTATTGCAGCTATTGCAAATGATACCCAAAAGACAATGTTTACACAGGATGTCGTACAACTACGCCCGTCAAAGGTGCCTGATAATAACTGTGTGCCTAAAAAGATCGCTAATGCCCAACTAATAAGAGCACTAAATAAAGATATCGTGGTGTTCATTGTCATATGTAAAAACTCAATTCTAATAGGTTAATTATTTGATCTGGACCATATTGTAGCAAGTATGGAACCTGATAGATTATGCCATATTGAAAAAACTGCACCAGG
>JBGCDX010000055.1:0-3624 GCA_045105815.1 Gammaproteobacteria bacterium | reverse complement strand
AATGTTGTCTTCCGTTGAAGTGGGTACCTTAATTACTGCATTGGGTTGTGGTATTGGTAAAGAAGAATTTGACCCAGATAAACTTCGTTACCATAGGATTATTATAATGACGGATGCAGATGTGGATGGTTCGCACATTCGCACGTTATTGCTAACGTTTTTTTATCGACAAATGCCAGAGTTAATTGAACGTGGGTATATATATATTGGTCAGCCACCTTTATATAAAGTTAAAAAAGGCAAACAAGAAACGTACATTAAAGACGATGCGGAATTAAATGCTAATTTATTGCAACAAGCTTTGGAAGGCGCAAGTTTGCATGTAAATGCTAAAGCGCCACCCATCTCTGGAAGTGCGCTAGAAGAGTTGAGTAAGAGTCATGTAGTGGTTATGTCTGCAATTCAAAGGTTAAGTCGCCAACATGAAAATGGAGTATTGAATGCAATGTTGCGAATCGCTGCACCTGAAGTTGAGTCTACCGAAGATCAGAAGTCACAAGTAGCGCTCGTTAAGTGGTTTAACGATATGACGAAACTACTTAATGAAGAGCAAATTTCAGGAACTAAATTTACTGTAACAGAAGACTGGGATAATTCTCCAGCACAGCTCACCATGGTTAAGTGGGTTCACGGCCAAGCTAAAGACGATGTATATAATGAAGATTTCTTTACATCAGCTGACTTTAAGATGTTACGTAGTTTTGCTGTCCAGCTGGATGGATTGTTAGAAGAGGGCGCTTTTATACAGCGTGGAGAACGTAAGTTTGAAAGCAATGATTTTGTAGAAATGATGTCTTGGTTGATGGATGAAGCAAAACGTGGACAAACTATTCAACGCTATAAAGGTTTAGGTGAAATGAATCCTGATCAACTTTGGGAAACCACAATGGATCCTGAAGTACGACGCATGATGCAAGTGAAAATTGAAGATGCTATATCTGCAGATGAAGTATTTACAACACTAATGGGTGATCAAGTTGAGCCACGTCGAGACTTCATAGAAAAGAACGCGTTATCAGCTACAAATATTGATATTTAAATGTAACGTTTCTTCAGGCTTAATCTAATCTGAATATTTTGTGCGTCAGTCTAGTTTGTTCTGGCGCGGTTATTTGTTTTAAATCAGACTATTGCATCTTAAAGGTGCATCTATAGTTTTTAATTTTGTACTAAAGGCTTATTCATCCACCTCACATTATTGGAGCGTCTTATGGGAATTGGTAGCATAATCTTTTTAGCCATTCTGGTTGCTTTAGCAGGCTACTTTATTGTTATTTATAATAACCTTGTTAATCTTAAGCATGCAGTTAGCAAAGCGTGGTCTAATATTGATGTATTGCTTAAGCAACGCCATGATGAAATCCCAAAACTCATAGAAGTATGTAAGCAATACATGGGTTATGAACAAGAAGCGTTAACTAAAGTAATGGAGGCGCGTTCTAGAGTCTCTAATGCACAGCAGTCAGGCGACATGAATGCATTGGGTGCCGCAGAAGGAATGTTGCGCATGGGTATGGGCAATTTATTTGCAGTAGCAGAAGATTACCCAGAACTTAAAGCCAACGAAACCTTTTTGCATTTACAAGAGAGAATTTCAGGTATTGAAAATTCAATAGCAGATCGAAGAGAGTTCTATAATGAAAGCGTAAATCGCAACAATGTTCGTATTGAGCAATTTCCTGACTTAATAGTAGCAAGAGCGTTAGCTTTTAATCCATTTGAATTGCTTGAGTTTGCAGATGCGGAAACTCAAGATGTAGATGTAAAAGCATTATTTAATTAATTTGTTGTGACTTTGTTAATTTAAACAATAGTACATCTGTGCAAGAACTTTCTCGCTTAAGCGGTGGCGATTGGTTTTTATTAACTGCGTTATCTATAGGCGCGGTCATATGTTTGCTAGCTGCTTTACGTATTTTTCACCGGGCACGTTTAATTGAAGATATGCCTACTTCAAAGATTCGATCCTGCCCTCAAGGATATGTAGAACTACATGGAACGGCTAAATGGATGGACGGCCCAGAAATTCGAGCACCACTAAGTGATCAGCCTTGTGTTTGGTATGCGTATACCGTTGAAGAATATGTTAGACATTCAAAACAAAAGTGGCGCAGTGTTGATAGTGGAGTAAGTGAGGAGCTGTTTATATTAGAAGATGATACTGGCACTTGTTTAATTGATCCTGATGGGGCAAACGTAACACCCAGCTCTTCAAATACTTGGTATGGATCTAAGCGTTTGACACCTGCAACACATACTTCACCGTTAGATATCTTGAGTGGTGCTATTTTTCAATCAGGCAAGAAGTATCGTTATACTGAGCAACGTTTAGATCAATATGAGTTTTTATACGCTATAGGTGAATATAATTCCTTAGGTACTGGGGAAGAAGGCAACCTCAAAGATGCTGTAAAATTATATTTACGCGAATTGAAACAAGATAAAGGTAAACTCTCTGCATATGATCTAAACCGTGATGGTCAAATTGATATAGAAGAATGGGAACAAGCACGATTGGATGCTAAAAAGGTTGTTATTGAACAACGGTTATCAAACCCATTACCGAAACGTATGCATGTTCTTAGAAAACCACAGACTAATAAATATCAACCATTTTTACTTTCATCAAAATCTGAAATACACATGTCACGTAAAGATCGCATCGTTTCTGCGGGGCTAGCATTTTTATTTGTTGTTTTAACGGCCAGTACTTTTTTAAAATTAATCGGTTAGATTTGATTCATAGCTCAATTAGTTGAGGCATAATGATTTGTAATGAAAAATTATTTTTACATTTTCATTTACTTTGTGATTTTTAGTGCGTCTTTACATGCACAAGAATTTGCATACGTAACTGATTCCTTGCAGTTACGTGTTTATTCAAGCGCCAGTGCAGATAGTAAACATATCCAGACAATCGATAGTGGCGACTCAGTAGAGGTTTTTGCGAGTGAGGGAGGATTTACTCAGATAACCACCTATGATGGTACAGTGGGGTGGGTTAAATCAGCATTTTTAGTAGAAGACCCACCAGATAAGTTACTTTATTTTTCAGTTAGTGAAAAGAACAAGGAGCTTAAAGCTGAGGTAGAAGCGTTAAAAGGTAGTGTGCAGGTTAGCACAACAAATAGTAATGAAGTTGACAGCAATAAAATTAATGATCTACAAATAGCACTAGACAAAGAACAAGAAACTAACCAAAAGCTTCAAGAGCAAATAGCTAAAGTTGGCGATATGAAAATTAACAGTACTGTCAGTTCATCTATCACCACACCAGCAGACGCTCAAATTATATCTGTTAATAAAAAGTGGTTGTTCTTTGGAATACCCTTAGCATTAATATTAGCTGGATTTTGGATGGGTATTAAAATTGCATCTTGGCGTATGAGAAAACGGTTACATGGTTTTCAAATTTAATTATTTATTGATTAATCAATAGAAAATATGAAAATTGCATCCTGGAATGTGAATTCACTAAGAGTTCGATTACCACAAGTCTTAGAATGGCTTGAAGATAATCAAGTCGATGTACTTGCTTTGCAAGAAACTAAAATGGTGGACAAAGATTTTCCTGTAGAAGAAATTCAGCAGGCTGGTTACCAAGTTCAATACTCTGGGCAAAAG
>JBGCDX010000054.1:0-3687 GCA_045105815.1 Gammaproteobacteria bacterium | reverse complement strand
AAATCAGGAAGCGAGACATTTTCAGTTCAATGCGTGATTGAGAGCTGCCAAGAAAGTTTTATTGGGGTGGGGGCTAGTCGGCGAAAAGCAGAGCAAGGTGCAGCTGAACGTGCATTTGAATACATGTCAAAACTAATTAACCCACAATAATTTAAAATTTAATGGTAATTAAAACACGTTGTGGTTTCGTGGCTATTGTAGGTCGCGCCAATGTGGGTAAATCCACTCTTTTTAATGCTCTTTTAGATGAGCAGTTATCCATAGCTACGCATAAACCGCAAACAACTCGTCATAATATTCGTGGCATCTTAAGTCTAGAGTCAACACAATTAATTTTGGTGGATACCCCTGGTATTCAACTGGGCAATAAAAGATTAATCAATAAAGTGTTAATCAGTAATGCGCTGTCAAGTTTGCAAGAGGTAGATGTAATTTTGATGGTGATTGAGATGGGACGTTGGGGTGATGAAGATGATTATCTATTGAAACAAATCAAGCAGGCAAACTGCCCGGTTGTATTGGCTATTAATAAAATTGATAGAATAAAAGATAAGCCTGCATTATTCCCTATTCTCGAAGATGCTAAATCTCGTTATGAATTTGAGGATATAGTTCCCATATCTGCATTACATGATAAAAGTATGGGTGTGCTAACGAAAGTTTTGTCTCGTCAAGTGCCTGAGTCTGTGTTTCTTTTTCCTGAAGATGTTACATGGGATCGAGATGATGCTTTTGTGATTTCTGAAATTGTACGAGGTGCTGCAATTACGCAGTTGCATAAAGAGCTTCCTTATGCGATCTATACAGAAGTTGAAAGTCTAGTATTTGATGAAGACTTGGTAACTATCGATGTTATTATTTGGGTTGAAAAAGACAGTCAGAAACCTATCGTAATAGGCAAGAAAGGGGCAAAATTAAAAGCTATTGGGGAGCAGGCGCGAAATAGACTTGAAAGAGTGTTTGGTAAAAAAGTAATGCTAAAAACCTGGGTTAAGGTGAAGCAGAATTGGCAGGATATACAAGACATCGTGTCACAATTTGAACAATAGTAATTAACGTTTATTTTTTGCAATTAAAATTAATATTTCATGAGAGTGCAACTACAACAAGCTTATTGTATGCATGCTCGACGTTATCGAGAATCTAGCCGTATCCTAGAGATGCTCACTCCTGAGCATGGGTTGGTATCTTGTTTAGGTCATAGTTCTAAGAAAAAAAACTCAAGTGTTGATCTACTCTTCACGCCTTTGCTCATATCATGGAGTGGTAGAGGTGATCTTTTCACGCTCACTCATGTAGAGAGCGTTTCTGCTAAGCAGGTTTCTACCCCAAAAGTAGCTATTGTTGGAATGTATTTGAATGAGTTAATTTTAAAGCTAGTACCTAAATCTAGCCCCAGTAATGAAATTTTTGATTTATATAGAAACGTCATCCATCTGCTGGAAAAAGGCGATAGTCAAGAAAAGGTGTTGCGCTTATTTGAAATTGAGCTGCTTGAGCTGATTGGGCATGGCCTCTCTTTAGATAAAGAGATCGATCATGAAACCCCAATTATTGAAGATGGATTCTATAGATATGATGTTGGTTTAGGCCCGGCTAGAATTCAGCATGAAAGTACTTCATGGAATGTTATTAAGGGGTCTACATTAATTGGTTTGCAGTCACCATTGAGCATGAATGCATCATGCTTATTAGAGGCTAAACGGCTTATGCGGGGCGTTATAAACTGGCACTTGGATGGTCGGCTGCTACACTGTCGAGAAATTTTACAATTTATGCAAGCATAAATACTTAGGCAATATAAAAAATAAAAATGTCAGTTAAATCGAAAGTGCGTTTAGGTGTAAACCTTGATCATGTGATGACAATACGCCAAGCGCGTTTCACTCCCTATCCAGACTTAAAGCAAGCGATTGAACTGTCTGAAAAGGCAGGCGCTGATGGAATTACTATGCATTTGCGAGAAGACAGGCGTCATATTCAAGATGATGATGTATATCTTGCTAAGCAAGTCATTCAGAGCAGCATGAACCTGGAGATGGCGGCTACAGATGAAATGCGTGATATTGCGCTAAAGGTTAAACCAGAGAACTGTTGTATTGTTCCTGAGCATCGTCAAGAGCTTACTACTGAGGGCGGTTTAGATGTCATAGCGCATAGCGATAGAGTTAAAGATATTACATCAGCATTAACTGAAGCCAATATTGCAGTATCGTTATTTATTGAACCTGATCTAAAAGTGATTGATGCATCTGCAGAAACGGGTGCTCCTGTTATTGAATTGCATACCGGTACTTATGCAAGCAGTAAAGGTGATGAGCAAGTGCAAGAACTGAAAAGAATAAAGAATGCTGTTGCTCACGCTGCATCTTTAGGGCTAGTGGTGAATGCAGGTCATGGGTTGCATTATGATAATGTTGCACCGATCGCGGATATTGAGCATTTGTTTGAATTAAATATTGGCCACTCTATCGTGGCATATGCATTATTTGTTGGTTTGGAGAAAGCTGTGCAAGAAATGCGAACAAATATGTATGCATCACTATAAGTAAATTAGTTATATTGATATGAGAATTGTAGGTACAGGGATTGATATTGTTGAGATAGCAAGAATCGCTGAATCACTAGAAAAATTTAGCATAAGTTTTGCAGAAAAAATTCTTCATAGTGAAGAATTGAGTGAATATGAAAATTCCAAAAATAAAGCTGCCTTTTTAGCTAAGCGTTTTGCAATCAAAGAAGCTTTTGCTAAGGCTATGGGTACAGGCATTAGAGATCATGTGCATTGGCAAGTAATGCATGTGCAGCATGACAATAAAGGCAAGCCTTCATTAGTTTTTACTAAAGACTTTGCAGAAAAAATCCATGCTGAGAATCTTGATGTGCATATTAGCGTTTCAGATGAAAAGAAATATGTGGTCGCACAAGCGTTAATCGTAGAAAATCTTTCATAAATAAAAAAATCAGAAAAGCATTTATTCAAATGAACATCCCTACTATAGAAAAATATATTGGTAACACACCGTTAGTGCAGCTTCAGCGTTTGCCAGGTAACACCTCAAATGTGATATTAGCGAAGCTGGAAGGAAACAATCCTGCAGGCTCTGTTAAAGATCGTCCTGCGTTGAGTATGATTGTAGAAGCAGAGGAGCGTGGTGATATTAAGCCGGGTGATGTATTAATCGAGGCAACTAGCGGTAATACAGGTATTGCTTTAGCTATGGTGGCGGCAATGAAGGGCTATATTCTAAAGTTAATCATGCCAGAAAATATGAGTATGGAGCGACGTCAGTCAATGCAAGCATTTGGTGCAGAGCTTATTCTCGTGACAGTTGAAGAAGGGATGGAGCATGCTCGAGATTTAGCGTTAAAGATGCAAAGAGAAGGTGAGGGTAAGGTGTTGGACCAGTTTGCAAACCCAGATAACCCTCTAGCGCATTATAAAACTACCGGTCCTGAAATTTGGCGAGATACAGAGCAAAAAGTTACACATTTTGTAAGTTCTATGGGTACTACCGGCACAATAATGGGAACTTCTAAGTTTCTTAAAGAGGTAAACCCAGATATTCAAATTGTAGGAGTTGAACCATCTGAGGGTTCAAAAATACCAGGTATACGTAAATGGCCGGAAGGATATGTTCCGAGTATTTTTGATAATAAAAATATTGATCAAGTCATTCAGGTAAC